>JAITJB010000334.1 GCA_031279155.1 Deltaproteobacteria bacterium
GGGAGGGGGCTTAGCCGTCCTCTTAGCCGCCAGCCGCGACGATGTCGCGAGTTTAGTGACCGTAGCCGGTCTTTTAGACATCGATTGGTGGGTCAGAGTAAACGGCTGGCTGCCCTTAACCGGATCCTTAAACCCGGCCAGCGTAGCCTATAAGATCGTCGATATCCCCCAAATCCACTTTTTCGGCTATAAAGACCGGGTCATTACGCCGGTCATGTCCCAGAGGTTCGCGGAGCTCGCCCCATTTAAGAACTTAAAGCGGACCGGCTTGGATTTGGACCATTACAGCGGCTGGACAGATAGATGGTCCGTTCTTCTTTCCGAGCTCGTTATGCCCTTAAGAAAGGAAGCTAGCGCGCCTTAAAACCCTACCAGGCCACAATACCTACCATGCCTTAAAGCCCTGCCACGACACAACACCTTTCATGCCTTAAAGCCCTATCAGGCCAACAAAACCTTTCATGCCTTAAAGCCCTATCAGGCCTACAGCACCTTTCAAGCCTTAAAACCCTGCCAGGCCTAAAACACCTTTTAGGCCTTAAAGCCCTGCCTGTATAGCCCCTTGCTATTTCATAGCCTTAAAATCCCCTGGCCTCAAAAATCCTCGCCTATAAGCCCAAAACCTAAAAGCCCGCCAAAAATCCAATCAGTCCCGCTACTAATGGTCAAAACTAGCGCAGCTATCCTTAGCTTCGATAGTTACGGCTAGATCTCAAAGATCGAAGCTAAAGCCCAAGCTTTTTGCTCGGCCTATAGCTGAATCAGAAGGCAATGCAGGCCCAGGCCCAAGTTGATTAAATAACATTCGTTAGCCCGGGAGCTGCGGCAAAGATCTAATATCGTGATTAAACAGATGATATTGGCAAGTTGGTTCCACACTATCGTAGTCCTCTGGGTAATATGCTTACGGCCGTTCGCATGCTTACCACGATAAATCTTATTGGAAGGAATTAGGTTGCCATAAGTCACTAGCCTAAATATCTAGAATTCCGGGGTTATGTTGAGACTGGGAGTCTTTTAACTAAATCCTAAAATATATTTCACCTCAACGAAGCTGAGGATTTTATTGATGTTTTTTTAGGTAAATAGGCCAAGTAGGCGAATTTACGTGGGAAAAAAATGGAGGAAATTGGCCTTTTCCAAAGGGTTTAGTCTTTACCTCAGGGCGATTGACTGGTATAATCTAAAAAGCACGAATCAAAAGTATATTGCCAAATGTTCTGTTTACTCCAGATTTTCTGCTACCCCTGTCCATGAAAGTGTTATGAGACCGACTTTTGGTTAAAGATTGGTCATAGTGCTCAGATCGTAGGAAAACTTATTGTTGCCGTTAAATAGTTCTGTAATTTGCTTTTCTAAGGCCTAGTAATCAATAGATAAAATTTCGCGTTTTTTCTGCGGCCAGGGGCTTTGGGGTTTTACAAAAAATTAACAATAAGGGCCCCCTTTGTCTCGGGGCTAAAAATATTTAACGTATTGAAATGATTAAGAAAACTCTCTAAAACCTTTCGTTTTTGATTTTTTAACCCGTTGGCCAATGTTCACGTTATCATGATCCGGCCATGTTTTAGGCTTTTAGGTCGGCTAAAGGACTTGTTATTACATTAGTTATAGAACTAAAATTATAAATATAACTTAGCTAATATAATTGTTACAATAGGAAGCCTAGCGTAGAAGATAATATAGTTAGTACGGATATATGATTAATCCTTTATTCGTCTGATTTTATAACTTAATAAAAATTTTTTACCTGTATTCTTATAGCAAATTTAGAGGTGCCACAGCAAAAAAATATATAGACTCTTGGCTCTATTGTGCTATAATGACATGACCAATTTGGATCTGACATAGTTCTTAGGCTTGATGCCCACGACTGTCCTAGTACCTTCTCACTTCCTTCTGACCTGGCTCTTGGCCGCTGAATTAGTCCCGAAAAGCTTATTTGAGCCCGGCAAACATGTGTCTCTTTTTGGTAAAGTTTCATTTATTTCCTCAATTAAAATCGTGCGAATTATTGTTAAGGTTCCAAATTGTAGGTATCTTTGCCTAATGTACGTTAGTTAGCGTAGGATATTTTTAATTAATTATAGCTTTTAGTCTTGGATGACAATATCCTCTGGCCAAGATGCTAATCATAAATTAAAGATAAGCATAAATTATTAATTTTAAAGTTTTAAATTGCCCTAAAACTCAAATTAATATAATTATTTTTAGGATATCAAGTATGGTGTAGGCTTGTTTTTGATGGAAAAATTTAGTGGAGACCGATTGAGATTAGGTCGTGATGCGCCGAATTTAGACCTTGTCCATCGGTTGAGGAGAATATCGCCGGAAAAGGCGCTGTTAGGTCCTGCGGCCCCTGGGTTCGTAAAATCTACGTTTCTAGGCTGCGGCTTGTTGGAGTATCTTATGTTAGTTGATGCTAAGGCCTTGAAGAGGGCCCGTGAGGAACGTCTATTAAGCATTACAGCTCTGGCCAAATTGGCCGGAGTTTCCTCAAAATCAATTTACCGCATGGAAAACGGCGGCGAAATTAAGCTTTT
The DNA here is from genome assembly GCA_031279155.1 of Deltaproteobacteria bacterium. GTDB lineage: Bacteria > Desulfobacterota > Desulfarculia > Adiutricales > Adiutricaceae > JAISWF01. The sequence continues at coordinate 2,544 of JAITJB010000334.1, forward strand.
GACCTTCCGCAAGCTCTTAATCGCCCTCGGCTATTCCGTGACCGACAAGGATCGCTTTGTTATTGAATAATAACCCCTTAATCCGACTTCGATTTTGGGTTCCACAGCCAAAGTGGCCTGCGGTTAAGTCAAGCGGGTCAACTACCAGAATCAAAGCCGAATAAAAGGGGTAAAAACGAAATTTGTTAGGGCTATGGGGATAAAACCAAATTAAAATTGCTGGCCAAAATTTGGGCGTAGGCTATTTTTTGGCTTTTGGCGTCACGTTTATCTCATTTTTCTAAAACACAAGAGGTTATTAAAAAACCAAGAGGATATTAAAAACACAAAGGGCGACCGCAGGCGGTCGCCCTTTGTGTTTTGATCTTAAAGGAAAGCCGAAAGGCTGAAAGGCAAAAAAGTCGAAAGGCAAAAAAAGCCGAAAAGCCGAAAAGTCGAAAAACTGGGAAGCCCGGAAGCCCGGAAGGCCGGCTTACTTTACCTACTCGAGCACTTTTTTAAGAGCCGGGAAAAAGACGTTTAGCTCCATACTCGTGCCGGCGTTAATGCGCACGTGATTGGGGAGCCCAAAGGACGTCAGCGAGCGGATAATAATGCCCTCCTTAAGGAGAGCTAAGGTCAAGGTATCGGCGGAGAGGCCCTCGGGGAGACCTGCCATGATAAAGTTTGCTTCTGTTGGGTAGGCTTTAAGCCCTAAGGCCGGCAGCTCTTTGTTGAAGCGGTCTATGGCCGCCCAGGTCATGGCCAGAGTGTTTTTAAGGTGGTCGGTATCGGTCAGGGCGCCTATGACAGCCGCCTGGGCTAAATTGTTTAGGTTAAATGGCTGCCGGACCTTATTGAGCTCAGCGGCTAAAGCCGGCGGGCAGAGGGCATAGGCGGCCCTTAAGCCGGCTAAGCCGTAGATCTTAGAGAAAGTCCTTAAGATAACCACCTGGTTGGTTTCCAAAAGAGCTTGGTAATCAGGGCGCGGGGCCCGGCAGAAGTCAATGTAGGCTTCATCTAAGACTAAAATAGTCTTCTCCGGAAGATCATTAAGAAAGTCCGTGATTTCTTCTGGACTTAGGTAGGCCCCCGTGGGGTTTAGGGGGTTATCTAAAAAGACCAGGCGGGTGGAGTTATCGATATTTTGTCTGATTTTTTTTAGGTCGTGGCCATAGTCTTTAGTCAGCGGGATTTCCCGAACCAAGGCTCCGGCGGCCTGAGAGTTTTTGGCGTAGAGGGTAAAACTCGGGCGACTCATGACGGCTGAGAGATCTTGATTTAAAAGGGCGTGGGAGAGAACAAAAACAAACTCCGATGAGCCGTTACCGGCTATTATGCCCTCGATGGGATAGTTAACATAGCGGCTTATGGCCTGCCTAAGCCTACGGCTATCGGCGTCGCCGTAGCGATGGAGGCCTCTCATGGCCTCGGTCACCGCTTCCATGGCTTTGGGGGAGGAGCCGAGGCTGTTTTCGTTGGAAGCTAGCTTTACGGCTTGAGTTAAGCCGTAGGCCTCTAGAACATCTTCAATTAAGCTACCTGGAACGTATTGGGCTAGATCTTTAATATACGGCGGAACAAGTGAACTCGTAGAAGTCGGCTCGGTCTTAGTCATAAAAGGCTCCAAGAAATATAGGCGGCCCGGAGACCGGGCCGCCATGGGGAAGGGATTTCGTAAATTCCAAACTAGTTAATAACGCTTTCCGATGGAAAAAGCAAGAATTAGATTTCTTACCAAAGAAAAAAGGCAGATTCAGATTTCCTTACCTAACTGGTCGAGCAAGTAATCGAACTTAACCTTAAGTTTATGGTCGGTGGGTAAGGTTTTTTTAAGCTTGTGGATGGAATAGATGGCCGTTGAATGGCGCCGGCCAAAGGCCTCGCCGATCTCCGATAGAGTATGGCCAGTTAAGGTCTTAGCCAGGTACATGCCTAAGCTTCTTGCTTCGTTAATGTTGCGGCGCCTTGATTTGGAGCGCAGCTCTTCTTCATCGAGGTTATAGATGCGGCAGATGAGTTTGACGACTTTATATAAGCCCGTTTTGTTTTCATCGCGGCCAGTGACCGAATCGACTACCTCTTCGGCCATGGCTAAGGTTATGGGCTTTTTCAAAAGGTTATGGTTGGCGTCAAGGGTATAAATGCAGCTCTCCAGCTGCCTGACGTCCTCTTTGACGTTTTGGGCCACGTAATCGAGCACCTGCTGGTTAAACTTGTGGTTGCAGTTTTTGGCCAGGTGGTTTAGGATGCCGAGCCTTGTTTTAAAGTCAGGCGGCCCGATGTGGGCAAAGAGCGAGGAGGTCAGCCTGGATCTAAGGGAGCGGTCCATTTTGGGGATGTTGTGAGGCACCTCGGTGGAGGTCATCACAATTTTTTTGCCTTTATTAATAAGAAAATCCAGGGTATAGCAAAGTTCCTGTTGGATATTAAATTTATTGTGTAAGAAACTTGCGCCTTCAAGCATTAAGAGATCGCATTCTTCGCGGTATCTTCTTTTGAAAGCCTCCATGGTCTTCTGGTTGAGGTTGTGGACCATGTCGTTGGTGAAGCTCTCAAAGGTCAGATACTTGACCAGGCGGGTACTCTTGGCGTTTAAGTAATTTTGACCCAAGGCCTGGGCCAGATGGCTTTTTCCTAAACCGGGAGCGCCAATTAGGTACAAGATGCCTGTACCCAAGTTCTGCTCCACCGAAAAGGCTTTAGAGGCGTGAAAGGCCAGGCTATTGGGGTCGCCGACCACGAAGTTTTCAAAGGTAAATTTCGGGTTAAAGGGGGATTGGGTGATGTTTAGCGAGAGAATATCTACGGCCAGGCCTTTGGGAATCGTTAAACCTTCGGGGTTGGCGCCTACGTCATGATTATCATCTGGCGATGGATTATTCGATTCGGTAATTTGGATGTCGATTAGGCTCGGGCAGCCTAGTTCTCGGCACTTCTGAGCAATAGCTAACCGAATTTCTTGGCCAAAAGCTTTCTCAATAAAATTGCGGAAAAAATAGTTAGGGGCGGCTAAGTTCAAGCTTCCGTCGGGTTTAAATTGCGGCTCAAGACGAGTTATCCAAGTAAAGGAAGCTGCAGGCAGGACCTTACTTAAAGAGTCTTTAGCCTCGCCCCAGAGCCTGTCAAGAGAAAGCTTTGAAGCGAAAAAATCATTTTGTCCTTCGATTGAGGCAATCATGGAGGTACACCGTGAATTCATTTTTTTGTGTTTTTGGCCGAATTTGACGATTTTTGATGATTTTTGAAAATTGAGGGGGTCGGGCCATCGCGCCGACACTTTTTACATTAACTTAAAATCTGCTCTTAAACAAGAGGGAAGATAAAAAATTTTGGGCCATATTCCATCAATCTTAGCCAGATAATTATCTGAAATTCTTACGAAAAAAAGAGCAAATTTTTTTTGGGGGTCACATTTTTGAGGCTCTTCTAGTCGGCCTTTATCCAAGATTTAGGTAACGAATCAGGGTTTAAAAAAGTGTACGCGCCGCCAAGAAAAATATGTTTTTCTATCGTTTGCGAGTGTATTCACTGAAATTAGCATGGTGATAGCCTTGGGTTTTAATTTTTTTGGAAGTTTTTCTTTTAACCTTCAGTCTTGGTAATATTCGCGCTTAAATTCCCCTCAGCTAGTCGTATGGTAACCTGGTCACTGACGGCTACTTGTGAAGCGCTTTTGATAACCTTACCCTTACAATCAGTGACCACGGCATAGCCTCGGGTTAGAACTCTAAGCGGCGAAACGGATCCCAGCCTTTTAGCTAGGGTACTTACTTTAGTCTCTTGGATGGCTAGAAAGCGGGCCATGGTAGTTATGAGAGATTGCCTTAAGCGGGTGTTTTCCTCGCGCCGCCTGGCCAATTCCCGGTGGGGCGATTTTAAGCCCAAGACCCTTATGGCTTCCGTTAAGCGCGAGCGGGCCCGGGACAAAGTGATGGTAAAGGCCAGCTTAAGCCTTCTATCTAAATGGTCTACGGTTTGGGAGTGGGTATAGATTTGCCGAGAGCGGGTAAGGATTAAGCGGCCAGAGAGG
>JAITJB010000041.1 GCA_031279155.1 Deltaproteobacteria bacterium
AACCGGCCAAATGGCTCTTTAACATCCCCGGACTACTAATTTTGGGTTTTGTGGTTGCCAGCCAATTACTCCGCCAGCGGCGGCAAAAAGACTCGATAAACGGCGCCAAAGGGGTAACCAGCAATAAATTAGCCTAAGTATATTCAACTTAAGCCTATGCAGGCTAGATCTATTTAGCCTAAATTTATTTAGCTTAGCTATATATAGGCTAGATATTTAGATCTTTATGTAGCTTACTGACGCCTGTTTTAAATCATATAAGACTAAAAGGCGGCTAGAGGCTCGGCCCCCAAGAGCCTGGGATAGAGCCTCTAGCCTCCTTTTTTGGGCTATTTAACGGCTAAACGCGTAAGATCTCTTAAGAGATCCGCCACATCAAAGCTATTATTAGCCCTATAACTTTCAATATCAAAGCTAACTTAATTACTTAAGCTTTCGGGCACCTTACCTAGGCCTATCTCCATGGAATCATAGACCACCCGGCCCCAATGATGGAGCCGGCCAGGCGATATGACCAAGGGGATGGGATTGGATTTTTTGGTTTTGGCCATAAAGGGTTTCCAGGCGCTCATAGCTACTTCTGAGCAGTAATAGCTATCAGGGAGACCTAACCCAATTAGGCCAGTAAAATCGTAGGGCCGACCGACAAAACTTCGGGCCAGCTCTACGGCCAAGGGCCTGGTTTCCGGGGTAGCCCACATGGGCTTAATTACCCAAATTCTAGCGGCGTGGGATAAATAGTCGGTCAAGGGCGTCACATGGACGCCTTGCCTATCAGACTCAATGACTTGATCGTTTTCCGCGTCATAGATTGAAGAGTGGGAGAAGGGCATATTGGTGACCGAACCAATAAAATTGTCTGGCCCGGTTGTGCCCCTGATGACTAGCCAATCGCCGTGTTCAATGACAGCCCGGACCGGGCCTATTGTCTCTTCCAAAGGCTGGCCCTCACGATGGATGGCCTTAACGGTGCAGCCCAAAAGCTGGCCCATGATAATGATTAAGACAATTTGAAAGAAAACGGTTAACTTAATGTTTTTCATAATAAATTACCAATTTGCTCCAGAGCGTTTTAGTCCTTCCTGCTTGGCGCGACGCTCTTTAGCCAAACAGCTTGGCCAACCTAACTTAGCCAAACAATTTGGTCACCCGCTTGGTCAACCCGCTTGGCCCAAAGATAAATCAAATCTAACAGCTAATTATACCAAAAATTGACCATTAATAATATTTTAAATTGCAAAAAAAATAAAAAATTTATATCAAGTCTTGGTTAAGCCTGAGGCTAGGCCGGGGCTAGCTTGCCTAGCTTTAGCTAGCTTGCCTAGCTTTAGCTAGCTTGCCTAGCTTTAGCTAGCTTGCCTAGCTTTAGCTAGCTTTAGCTAGCTTGCCTAGCTTTAGCTAGCTTGCCTAGCTTTGGCCAGATTTAGTTAGCTTGCTTAGCGTGGGCCAGCTTGCGGGCGGCTTCGGGTAAGTGGGGATGGGGAAATTTCGAGAAAAATGTAACCATTAGGGATTATATTGACAATGACACTGAAACTAGCTAGTGTTGGTCAAGAAAAAAAATTTTAATCCCGCCCTTATAGCTGGCTGATCTCTTTGGGCTATAGGGCTGAGGGCTACCAAAAAGATTTTACTTTGAGTGCTTTTCCTCCATAATCTTAGTATGCCGCCAAATAGATTGTGATGGAAAGACTTTAAGCGAACTTACACTTTCGCGGCCCAACTTTCAAAGGCCCTAGCCTTTAAGCTGAGCCTTTTAAATCCCACCCTTTCTACATCTAAAATTTGGAAAAAGGATTGCCCCATGAAAATGCTCAAAAATTTGTTTTTTCTCCCTCTGGTTGTTTTTTGTTGTCTTTTCTTTTGGCCGAATCTTTCTGAGGCCGCTTCCAAGGACACTTTAAACTTCAGGCTTTTGTTTAACGCTAGCACCGTTAGCCCTTACACTCACTTCAACGACGCCGATTGGTGGTGGCAGGCCGGGGTCTTCGAACCCTTGGTCTGGCTAAACGATACCAATGGCAATTTCGAGCCCATGATCGCTAAAAGCTGGAACGTAAGTGAAGACGGGCTGACCTATACCTTCAATCTGCGCGACGACGTCTACTTTCATAATGGCGATAAGTTAACCGCCCAAGACGTTGTCTACTCCTACAATAAGGCCAAGGAATCGCCGATTTTGCGGACCTTTACCGCGCCCTTCGATAAAGTTGAGGCCGTAGACGACGTAACTTTCGTGGTCCACCTGCCGGAACCCTACTATCCTTTTTTACACCACTCCTCAATGATTAAGATTATCAGCCAAAAAGTGGCCACCGAGCAAGGCGATGATTTTGGCACCAAAGTTGCCCTAGCCGGAACTGGCCCATATTATATAACGGACTATGAACCGGCCGTTAAAGTATCTTTAAAGGCCTTCGATAAGTACTACCGGGGTAAAGCCGCCATTTTAAATCTAAACTACATTGTCATGGTCGACGATAGCTCAGCCGTCATCGCCTTCCGTAACGGCGAGATAGACATGCTCCAGGTGCCCTCGACCTATTGGGCCGAGATATCGGCTAGCGGCGACTTTCAGACCAAGGTCGTACCTAGGCATGAACTTTATTACATGATCATCAACCTCAATAGCCCTGAAAACAACAACATCTTAGGTAACAAGTTAATCCGCCAGGCCATTGGCTACATTATCGACAAAGAGGCTATCATCGACGTGGTCCGCGAGGGTTTAGCCGCCCCTTACGTCCAGTTTATGAACCCCCAAATCACGGCTGGCGGACCTGATCCCACGCTAGTCTACGACTATAACCCCGAGAAAGCCAAAGAACTTCTAAAAGAGGCCGGCTATCCTGACGGGGTGGACGTTGGCACCTTCATGAGCTTTACGCCGGCTGAGTATGTTAAGATGGCTCAAATCATCCAGGCTTCGGCGGCCGAAGTTGGTATTACTTTTAAGATCGAGCAGATGGAAGTAGCCGCCGGCCTAACTGAGATGCGCTCTGGCAATACCAGCATGGCCTTTTGCGCCTCGACCTGGCTTTTAGATTACGACTATATCAGCCGTTATTTCCACACCAAAAACAAGGCCACGACCTTTGTCAAATACGAGCAGAGCGACAAAATCGACTGGCAGAAGATCGATTCCAGTTTCGACGCTGGAACCAAGATCAAAGACGCCGCTCAGCGCAAGGCCGTCTATGCCGAAGCTGAAAGGGAAATCATGGATAGCGGGACATACTTTCCCATCATGATGACCACCTTTGGCATGGCTTGGAATAAAGATCTGGTCGTTGATACCAGCGATTGGGGCGCTTTCTTTATGTTCTCCCCTTACCGTTGGCACTGGAAATAGGTTAAGATCTCCGGCCCGGAAGCTTTATTCTTCCGGGCCGCTTATTAGCCCGCCGAGCGCCTTAAAAGCTATGTATCTTAAAAGCCAATGGGACGCTCGGAAGCGGAAATCTATTCATGATTAAGTATATAATTAAAAGGATTATCCTGATTGTCCCCATCCTATTGGGCGTATCCTTTTTGGTCTTCACCATTTTAAGCTTCACCCCGGGCGATCCGGCGACAATCATACTGGGAAATGGAGCTGAGCAAGAAGCCGTAGAGCAGCTAAACGAAGAATTAGGCTACAACCGACCCTTTTTAGAGCGGTATTTCACTTACATAGGCAACATCGTTACCGGCCTAGATTTTGGCTTTTCCTACCGGACCAGGCAACCTATCCGCGAAGAACTGGTCAAAAGGCTCCCCATATCCTTTAAGCTGGCCTTTTTTGCCGTAGTCGTAGCTTGTCTCATCGGTATACCCGTTGGGATTCTTACCGCCGTTAAGCAGTATACGGTCTTCGACACCGGGCCAACGCTCACCGCCTTACTGTTCGCCGCCTTTCCAACATTTTGGCTAGGGATGATCCTTTTGTACGTTTTTTCCCTCAAGCTCGGCTTATTGCCATCCTACGGGGCGGTTAGCTGGTATCATTTTATACTCCCGGTTTTAGGCCTAGGACTTCCGGAAGCCGCAACGCTTATGCGTTTTACTAGATCTTCGATGCTAGAAACCGTAAGGCAAGATTACATCAGAACAGCTAGATCCAAAGGCGCCCCGGAAAGAAGGGTCATCTGGCGACACGCCTTTAAAAACGCCCTGATCCCCATCGTAACCATTGTCGGGGTCGATTTTGCGGCTTTAATGGGAGACGCCTGCGCTACTGAGGTTTTGTACTCCATGCCCGGCTTATGCACCATGATCATTAACGGCATCCGTCAAAAAGACGTCCCTAGCGTCATGGGAGCAACCCTCCTTTTAACCGCTCTTTGCGCCCTGGTCGTTCTTTTGGTGGATATCATCTACGCCTATATCGATCCTAGGATCGCCGCTAAATACTCTGGCCGGAGGGGATAAGTCATGACTGAAAGCCCGACCACTCCCCCTGAAAAGGCCTTAGCTCCCTCTGAAAAGACTTTAGAGCCGTCTGAAACGACTTTAGCTCCATCTGAAAAGGACATAGACCCCTCTGAAAACTCTTTAGAACCCTCTAACATAATCTTCCGCAAGCAGAGTAACGCCAGGGAGATTTGGCGGCGCTTTAGAAAAAACCGCAACGCTATGATCGGCTTAGTGCTATTTGTCATAGTTTTCTTGGCCTGCTTTGTGGCGCCTCTATTTATCTCATACGGTAAAGTCACCAAACAAGATATCCGCCACCGCTTCGCTAGCCCGACCATATCCCACCCATTGGGCACCGACCACTTTGGCCGCGACGAGCTGGCCCGCCTCCTGTATGGCGGTCGGACCACCATGGCTATCGGCCTCATTGCCGCAGCTTTATCTTTATTGGTGGGAGGCTCCCTCGGTATGCTGGCCGCCTATTACGACCGGCTAGATAACCCTGTCATGCGCTTAATAGACGTCTTAGCTTCCATACCGCCAATCTTGATGGCCCTAGCCATCGTCTCAGCCTTAGGCACTAACCTCCAAAATGTCGTCTTAGCCATCGCCATCGCCAGGATGCCGGCCTTTTGCCGGGTCATAAGGGCCGCCGTCTTAAGCGTAAGCGATCAAGAATACATCGAAGCGGCCAGAGCTGGCGGGACATCGGATTTAAGGATCTTAACAAAGCACGTTATTCCCAACTGCTTAGGCACAATCATCGTCCAAACCACCATGAACATGTCTCTTTTGATGTTAGCTGCGGCCAGCTTAAGCTTTATCGGCATGGGCGTTCAGCCGCCGGCCCCGGAATGGGGGGCCATGCTCAGCGAAGCCCGCGAGTACATGCTTCAGGCCACGAGTTTAATGGTCTTACCCGGCTTAGGCATCGTCTTGGTGACCACTCAGTTAAACTTGATTGGCGACGGCTTAAGGGACGCCTTTGATCCCAAACTTAAAAACTAGGGGAACTTAAAATTTAATGTTCGAGTCCAGAAAACTTAGAAAATCTAGTCTATTTTCTGCATGGAACGCAGGCGCAAATAAGGACACATGGGACCACTTTTAGAAGTTAAAAATTTAGTCGTTGACTACGTAACCGACTTAGAGACGGTCCACGCCGTCAACGACATAAGCTTTACCTTAGAGCAAGGGCAAACCCTAGGCTTAGTAGGGGAAACCGGGGCCGGCAAGACGACCACCGCCCTATCTATCATGAGGTTACTGCCGGAGCGGACAGGCAAAATTAAAAGCGGTGAAATACTTTTAAACGGCCAAAGCGTCATCACTAGCCCTGAGAAAGCCCTGATGCAGCTCAGGGGTGAAACCATGGCCATGATCTTTCAGACCCCCATGACCAGCCTAAACCCCATCGTTAAAATTGGCGATCAGATTGCCGAATCAATTCGCCTCCATAACACCTTGGGCCGCTCCAATGATGAAATCGAGCAGAGGGTTAACGAGGTTCTGACCATGGTGGGCATCCCCTTTGAAAGAAA
>JAITJB010000069.1 GCA_031279155.1 Deltaproteobacteria bacterium
GTAAACAGGAGGCGACTATGCCAAAGAAACCAGGATCACATCATGTAGTCCCGAACGCCGATGGCGGCTGGGACGTCAAGAAAGACGGTGCGACCCGTAGCAGCGGCCACTTTGATAAGAAGCGGGAGGCCGTTGATGCCGGGCGCAAGATCAGCCAGAACCAAGGCACGGAGTTCTACATCCACAGAAAGGACGGGAAAATCCAGAACAAGGACAGCCACGGAAATGATCCATATCCGCCGAAGGGGTGATGCCTGGGCCAATTCGATTCCCGCTTTGGGAACCGAACCGGAGTCCGAAAACCGGATTCAAAGTTGTTGCGGCTCTACGTCAGGTATCCGATTTTACTGCAAACCCGTCACCCTCGTCCGGTGCAGGGAAATCGGGGGAGGAAATCGTTTCTCTGGTCGGGTTGCCGGGAAGTGGCTGTGGGAGATGACTTCGTCGTTTATTATCAAGGAGTTACGAGGAACGCGGGCTTTGAGACTGTTTTACGGTAGGTCGGCGTTCCCTCCACCATTCATAATCCAACGTCAGTCAACAAAGTCCGACAGTCCTTTAAAAACAAGGCTTTCGGACTTTTCTTTTTCCAGGGAGATCCGATAAAAATAACCCAAGGTCAAGTTTCTCCTAAATCCACTGGAGCACTTTCAAGGTCGAAAAGGCTTAACTTGGTGCTATAAATAGTTTGATTCTTCAGTTCATTGATAGCCTCGGAACTCCAGTTGTTGTTAGTGGATATCCACAACCGATCGGAAAATTCCGAAACAACTCCTGATTCGTTTTTGAATTTCTTTCCGCTTGGTCCAAGAAAATGTCCAGGCTGTTTATCTCCTGAGGAAATTGGCAAACATGCCATCGCCAGACATGGGTGAATCTCTGGTCATAGACCTGGTAGGTCTTCAGGAAATTGACCATGAATTTCTAAAAGCTACTTCCTTTATCACTTTCAGAAGTCGCTTCAAACCATATTGTTTAGCTGCTTCCTCTCCATTTTTTCTAAAAATTCAATTAATTCTTTATTAGACATATTTTTAGTTTTTTCGTAGAGTTCGATACGGACTTGGTGAATCCAATCATCACTTGCATTAGTTTTAATCATTATCAATTTCCTCGTTTTCACCGTAGTCTAATATGGTCCAGGGAAAATGCCCCGGTTTGGGAGTTTTTCCGGGCCGGCTTGCCCTTCCCGGGAAAGTCGGCGCCAAAAGGTAAAAAATCGCCATGGGAGATCTTTTTTCTTTTGTCGCAGACAAGGGCTCGGCTAAAAACGAACTGGCCGTTTTTTGGCCGGGCCAAAACCTCGAATAAAACTTGACAACGGGTTGGTTATATCTTAACATCCGGATAAAAGGAACTAGCCCGGAAAACGTTTGAGCGAAGTCTAATATATTGCTTTACTCGGATAAATATAAACATTTTGGTTTTCAGCCAGCTATATGTCAGGCTTCAGCCCGTCAAAAGACTTTTCGATCTACCGCCCATAGAGCCTCCATTGAACACCAGTAACTTTTTATTCTAATTTACAAAAAATATTATGGTAGATACCTATGGTTTATAAATATTGCCGCTTCATCGATCTGGGCGAAACCCTAAAAGCCTTGGGCCATCCAGTTAGACTATGCATAATGCAAAGACTTTTGGAAAATGGTCCATCTAACGTCACTAAATTACAGCATTGTTTACACCAACCTCAGTCTACTATATCGCAACATTTAAAAAAATTGAATACTATTGGCTTAATTAACGTTATGAAAAATGGTTTAGAGCATATATATGCAATCAACGGGGATTTAAACGTTGAATTTTTACGTTTTATTTTTGATTACAATAAAAAAGTAAAGGACTCAGCTTTCCCAAACAATAATATAATTAATTTATAAGATGTTTAAGCCCGGCCAAATGACTGCGGGCTCCTACGATGAAACAGGCTTATGAAATAGGAAAATCAATATGAGAAGAAAGAAGGCGTTTTTTTGCTCCTAAGCGCTTCTCGCTCATATCGCCTTCATACTCGCCATTAGCGCCGAGTAAGGCCCAGGGAAAACGCCATGGTTTTTGGGTTTGCCTTCCCGGACCCGTTTTCGCTTCCCCGGGCAAAGAGCCGCCAAAAGAAAAAGATCGCCTTGGTAGATCTTTTTTCTTTTGTTGAAATAAGATGTTCGGGTAAAAACGACATGGACGTCTTTTTTGACCCAACAAAAACTCGAAAAAAAACTTGACTTCAGGTTGTATATATCTTAATATCCGGATAAAAGGAACTAGCGTGATTTCGGTTTTGATCCTGGCGCGGAAAAGGTTTGAGCGAGTTTTAATATATCGCTTTATCCGGATAAATAGAAACATTTTGCTTTTCAGCCAGCTATAGTCAGGTTTCCGCCTTTCAAAAGGACGTTTCGCTCAACCGCCAGTGAGCCTCCCTTGAATTCAAATGATCTTTCATGAAAATTTACCAATATATTATCTTTAATATTTTAAGTTAGATTTATTAACATTAGTATCCAACAATTATATCTTTATTTCATGAAGAAATAAAGTTTATAACTTAATTATATATTATTTCAGTCTGAAGGCTGCACCCATTACCGGGTTGTGGCCTTTTTTTTACCTAATTTTAGGTAACACCCTGTAAATACAAATTTAAAAGAGGCCTTCATGAATCGAGAACTTTGGGAAAAATCCGTCGCCTTCCATGGTCATGCCTGCCCAGGTTTGGCCATTGGTTTCATGGCGGCCATCGCCGCCTCAGAAAGCCCGGAATTGGGGCAAATCCCCCACGGGCGCCTGGTTTGCCTGACCGAAAACGACGCTTGTGGGGTTGACGCCATCCAAGTCGTTTTGGGTTGTACGCTGGGCAAAGGTAATCTAGTCTTCATGGACGCGGGCAAGCATGCCTATAGTTTTTACGACCGGGAAACAGGTCGATCGCTCAGACTCGTGGCCAAGGTCAACAAACCGGCCCAGGAGCTCGACCGCGAAGAGAGAATCGAGGCCATACTGAACTCCAAGCCGTCGGATCTTTTTGACAGCAAAAAACCCACCAGGCCAGTCCCCGAAAGGGAACGCATTTTTATCACAGACGTCTGCCAGGAGTGCGGCGAGCCCACGGCCGAACACCGGCTAAGACTCCAAGAAGGCAAAAAGGTCTGCCTGGCTTGTTTCCAGCAATACGACAAAAGATGGTAAAAATTAATTATTTAAATGTCAATAAGCTATAAAAGGGTATTTCAAATGGATTTAGTTAATCGAAGACAAATTCTGGCTTTGTGCCTAACGATCGTCTCCTGCGTCATCTTCCCGTCCTTGGCCAAGGCCCAAGATTCCAACTTACTGCGGGACACATTTATATTGGAGGATATATTAGTAATCGGTAGCCCTGATGACCTCCATAGGACAAACGCCGTGGTGGTGGAAAAGTCCAGAAGCAACAACTTGGCCGATTTTTTGGTAAGGGACTCGGAAATATCCTTCACCAGGCGCTCTAATTTTGGCGATTCCAGCGACATACTGTCCATCAGGGGCATGAATTCCCAAAGAATCAAGGTTAACGTCGATGACCGCGACATTAGCTCAAACGGCGTGGTTGGCGGCAATTTCCTGGATTTCGGGACCATCCCCCTCGATAACGTCGAGAGCCTGGAGATCATCAAGGGCGGGAGCGCTATTGAGTACGGAAACGCTGCCATTGGCGGAGTGGTTAACGTCCGCACCAGCAAGCCCACGGAGAAAGCTTTCCTGTCGCTATACGGAACCTTCGGCGGCTTTGAGGATCTATACGATTTCTACAACATACGTGGCGCCTACGCCCAAAAGTTCGGCCCATTGGGGATAAGCATCGGCATTAGCCACCAAAAAAATGAAGCCTACCTTCGCAATAACCCTTTCGAGCTATTTCACGTAAACCCAAAGATCTATCTCGACACCCCTTGGCAGGGGCAACTCATCCTAAGCTACAATTACAGCCGAGCCAAGAGAGGAATCATCAAGAGCAACAGAGACGACAATGACCCAACCAGCGATTCCGACTTTACCTTGCCCGGCTGGGACCGGGCCATAGATCCCAGGTATCCGGTGGCCAGCGGCGAGAGTTTCGCCGGTTCCACCCCGACCCCGTCCATGAGCGTCATCGGCGACGACGCTCACTGGATCAAACAGCGCCATCTTTTCGATGTCGGCTACAAACAAGAGTTTGGGGGCATAGGTTTCGCCGAGTTCACTTATTACGCCAACAAGGAAACCAGGAGGGAACTTAACTACGCCGACATAGCCCTCAGGACGCGCCTCTCCCAGATCTCCCCGGGACGACCTGACGGGTTTAACCCGGCCCTGACCAGGCAGGGCGCCATGGTCATGGACAGAGAAGTCACGGTCGACCTAAGCTACGGCTATAAACTAAAAAGCGAACTTACCTTCGGCGACCATTTGATAAAATTCGGCGGGGAGCATAAACTCCTTCGTTCTGGCGGCACCACAATTGACTTCGTGGACCTGAATTACAATAGGGATCGCCGAAACAGTTTCACAGGCGTTATGAACTCCAGCGGCGCAAGCGAGCCGATCAAGATCTATTCCTTCTACGCTGGCGACAGCTACAGGATAAACGACACCTTCACCCTCGACTTCGGGCTCAGGTACGATTCCTTCAAGGACAACCCCGAATCAGGCATCACCTACTCGGGCTCAGGGTTTTCCCCGAAAGTCGCGCTGGCCATAAATTTCAACGAAAACCATAGGGCCTCCATCGCCATCTACCGTAACGTCCGCACCCCGACATCGCCTGAAATATTCTGGTTCAGGGAAGCCACCGAACCCGGCGTGGGCACCTTGTTACCCCTCCTCAGTGGGGCCAAGCTCAAGCCGGAAAAGACCTTGGGGATCGACGCGGCCTACCGTTACGACTTCGGCTTTGATAACCACGTAAAGTTGTCGGCCTATTATTATGACGTCAAGGATTTCATGCTCAGGAAATCTGGCCTCCCAGCGGTCGGCACCGCCACTGGCCGGGCCAGTTACAACGGGGACGTCAAGATCCATGGCCTGACCCTGTCGGGCGGCTACCGATTTCTCGATAACCTTTACGCCCAAGGGTCAATCAGTTACCAGGGCAACAAAAAAACCCGAGACATATTCGATCCCAACCTGATTGTCCCCAAGATAGACTACTTGCCTAAGTGGAAAGGCTCCTTCGGCCTCAGCTACTCCCCCATCGACAAACTAACTGTGGAAATGGACGCGCTCTTCGTAGACGATCGTCCTTACTTCGTGGCCTCGGCCGGGGGAGCGGCCAAGGAGTATACCTTGGATTCTTATTTTACGCTTGGGATGAGCGCAACGTATAAAATAAACGACCACCTGGCCCTAGAGATCTACGTCGACAATCTGACCGGGGTCAGTTACCAGGAAACATTCGGATATCCCGCCATGGGCTTCAACGCCGGGATGAGCCTAAAATGGAACCTTTAGATGCACTTAATCACAACGAAAGGAGCGATCAAGATGGAACCCGTAACGCCCGAAATGGATCAAAAGCAATTCTGGAATCTCAGGGCCAAGACCTTTCCCCGTTATTCCCCTGAACCGGACAATTATGAGGCAGGCATGCTCGATCTGGCTCGCAGCATCGGAGCCGATTTCAAGGGGAAAACCATCCTCGACGTCGGCTGCGGCGCGGGGATGTACACAATCAGGTTGGCCAAGGAAGGCAAATTCGTGACCGGCCTGGATATTTCCGAGGCTATGCTGGCCGCGAACCGTGAAGACGCCGAAAAGGAAAACCTCAAAAATGTCGAATACGTCAACATGGCCTGGCTCGAATTCGAGCCCCGGAGGGACTACGACCTTCTGTTCTGCTCCATGACCCCGGCCCTCGGAAGCCCGGAGGGTAAACTTAAGTTACTTTCCTTTCAAAAAGCTCAGATCGTTTATTTTGGTTTTACCGCCCCAATGAAATCCCAAGTCATAACCGAGCTATTCGAGGCCTCTGGGATTAAGCCTAAAAACCACCCGACCACCGCCGATCAAAAAACTTTCCTCGAGGAGCGCGGCATTAAATATAGGGTGGTCGGCTCGTCTGGTCGATGGGAAAAAAAGCTGTCCAAGGATGATTTCCTTTTAAACCTCTCCACATCGTTAACCTTTCACGGTGGGTCATTGGGACAAATCGATCTTGAGAGCTTCTCAGAGCGGTTTAGCGACGGCCAGGGGAGTTACTTAGAGAACACCGATTACCATGTGGAAGTTATCGTATGGGAAAACAATTAGTCAACTACTTATTTTCCGGTAGCGTCAAAAAAGCCATTTTGGCCCTAACGGTTACGGCCATGGTTCTAGCCTTCTCGCAAAAACCCGCCGCCTGGGCTATAACGGTAACCGACGTTTTCGATCGCCAGGTTGAGGTTCCCGACAAGGTCGAGCGTGTAATCGCCCTTGGCGGCAGCATGATGTTTTTGACCTACCTTGGGGCGGTGGACATGGCCGTCGGGGTGGAGGAGATAGAAAAGACGGTTATATCGAAACCCTACATCATGGTCAATGCCCAGAAAATCAAAGACAAGCCCATCGTCGGCTCTGGCGGCTCAATGAGGCTCTATAACGTCGAGGAGATAATCTTACTAAAGCCGGACGTCGTGTTTATCCTGGCCACCAACAGAGGCGAGGTCGATGACCTCCAAAGGCAAATAAACAAAAAAGTTATCGGCTTGAGCATCCAGGGGGAAGACGGCGAGTACGACGAGGCCATTTTTTTAAGATCTATACTTACCATCGGTCAAGCCATGGGCATGGAGGGGCGCGCCCAAAAACTGGCCGATTACGTGGCCAACCTTAAAAACGAGCTTTCCTACGACCCTGGGCCTGGCCAAAGGGCCAAGGCCTACGTGGGCGGTCTCTCTAGCCGCGGCAACCGCGACCTTATGAGCACCACGGCTAAATCCATGCCCATGGCCCTGGCCAAAATCGACAACCTAATGGCCGGGGCGGCGCCCGGGGCCGCGTTTATATCCAAGGAACACTTACTGGCCATAAACCCCCCACTGCTCTTTATCGACGCTAACGGCCTGGAACTAATACGCGAGGCTATCTCCAAGGACCCTTTATTCTACCAAAGGCTCACGGCACTGGTAGATTCGAACGCCTTCCTGACCCTGCCCCACAATTCGTATCTGTTTAACGTGGAAACGCAGTACGCCAACGCCTTCTACATGGCCAAAATGGCTTATCCCGCAGGCTACCCCGACCTAGACCCGGCGGCAAAGGCTGACGAGATATACACCGCCTTCTACGGTCAAAAGCTTTTTGGCCGTCTGAAGGCAGAATTCGGCGGCTTTGCCCGCCTGAGGCTGAAAGGAACCGAACTTGTCATCGAGAACTGAACCAAACGCCTTAGGCCGGTGCAGGGCCGGCCTAAGGCGCCCGGATCCGGGACTCCCAATGAAAAAAAACAAACGATTCGTCTTCATCGTATCGCTCGTTGGCGCAACGCTCGTTTTAAGCATTTGGTCGCTGGCCTCAGGCTCAATCGATTGCAGCCCCTTAGAAGTCATAAAGGCCTTGATTCCAGGACGACCGGAGACAGATCTAAGTTACCTGATCGTCCACTTAAGACTCCCTAGGCTCATAGCCGCCCTGGCCGTGGGCGGGATCCTGGCCCTAAACGGCGCTGTCCTCCAAAACGTCTTGGTAAACCCTTTGGCCTCGTCCTTCACCTTGGGCATCACTCAAGGGGCGGCCTTCGGCGCCTGCCTGGCCATGATCGTCCTACCGGTAAACGCGGCCTCCCACGTGAGCCTGAGCCTAGTCACCATGTGCGCTTTCTGCGGCTCCATCCTAACCTCCCTGGCCGTCATGTCCTTTTCCCTTTTGAGGGGCATGACCCCGCAGGGCCTAATCCTAGCCGGGGTGGCCATTTCGGCCTTGCTGAGCGCCTGTACCATGTCCTTGCAGTACTTCGCCTCGGACGTACAGGTGGTCTCAACCATGTTTTGGACCTTTGGCGACCTAGGGCGGGGCGGCTGGCGGGAAAGCACCATAACGATGTCGTTATTTCTGGTCTGGCTAGGGCTGGCTATTTACCTGGCCTGGGATTTCGAGGCGTTAAAATGGGGCGAGAACCAGGCCCAGGCGCTGGGGATAAACACCAAAAGGTTGCGTTTTTTCTCCCTTTTGCTGACCGCCCTGACCACGGCTGCGGCTACGGCCTTTTTCGGGGTAATCGGCTTCGTGGGGCTAATCGCCCCTCACATGGTCCGCCTGGCCTTCCCTCGTGCTGGCCACATGTTTCTCCTTCCATGCGCCGCTCTGTTCGGCGGGACATTTATCATAGCCGCCGATCTACTGGCCCGCACCATGCTTTACCCGTTGGTTTTGCCCATCGGCATCATTTGCGCCTTCGCCGGCGTCCCGATGTTCCTGTTTCTCCTCATTAAGTCGGCCATGTCTTATGCTTGAGATTAAAGACCTCGACGTCTGGCTGGCCAAAAAACCCGTCCTGGAGTCGGTCTCCTTCAGGGCTGCTCCAGGACGGATCTCTGCGGTGATCGGCCCCAACGGCGCCGGCAAAAGCACCCTCTTTAAAGCCATCATGAACCTGGTCAAAGTCAAACACGGCCAGATTCTTTGGCATAACAGCGACTTGACGGATTTTTCCCGAAAGAACCTGGCCAAGACCGTAGCCTACCTTCCCCAAAATTCCCACGCCGTCCCTTCCACGGTATACGACAGCGTGCTTTTGGGTAGAAAACCCCACCTAAGTTTCAGGCCCGGGCCAGCCGATCGGCAGATGGTGGACGAAATTATCGTGGATCTCAATCTCAAGGATCTTAAAGAATCATGCGTGACCAAAATAAGCGGCGGCGAGTTCCAAAAGTCCCTAATAGCTAGGTTATTGGTCCAAAACGTCCCGGTAATGCTCCTCGACGAACCCATAAACCACCTGGACGTCAAAAACCAGCTGGAGATCATGGACCTGGTCCAGGCCTTGACCATTGACCGGAAACTGGTCAGCGTAATCGTGCTCCACGACCTAAACTTCGCCATGGGGTACGCCGACGAGCTATTGTTATTGAAAAACGGGAAAATCGTCTTCAACGGCCCGCCCGCGAGTCTTTCGGTCGAAAAACTCAAAATGGCCTATCAGGTGGACCTAAAAATAGTTTCGATTGACGGCAAATTAAAGGTTATTTTTTAATGATATTTATTAAAGCGTGATAACATATAATTTTTGAGGTATTTGTTTTTTCGCGTACTGATTATTTTATTCTTAGCGGCCTTAGTATCATGTTGGATTATCATTCGGGGTGGAGACCGGGCTTAACTAAAACGACGACCAAGCCGCCGTCCACTAATCGATAAACCACTACCAGACCATACAGTCCGAAAGTCCCTTAAAATCAAGGCTTTCGGACTTTTCTTTGTCGAAAACAATCGAGTTAAATCCGTTGACAACCTAAATTTTAGATGGTAAATTTTTTAGTGTATCGAGTTTTTACCCAAAAACGGTGATACCGTAAGCCATTGACAGATATAATCATTAAAGATGAAAAAAATGGCGCCTGATTTTTATCAACATATACTTCCAAAGGCTCAGCAGATTATTTGGCCATATTTAGAGCAAGTCCCCTCCGATTTTGTTCTTTACGGCGGCACGGCCGTAGCTTTACGTTTTGGCCACAGAACATCTGTTGATTTTGATTTTTTCAGTAATACATATCCCGTAGACAAACTAATGAAATTGGTTCTTAACTTTAAATTCGGAACTAGCGAGCTAGAATCAGCGGCTAAACGTCGTAATACAAATCATCTAGATTTAATAATATATGTAAATGATTTAAAAATTGAAAATGAAATTGATAAATCAGTAAAATTAACCTTTTTAACCGATAAAGCACTAGTTCCAGGTTGTTTAGAGGAACCAGACATACATCCAGACAACAACATAAAAATCGCTTCGCCCATTGATTTATTCAGCCATAAAATTTGGGCTTCGGCTCAGCGAAATAAAATTGAAGATTTTATTGATATAATTGAATTTTTAAAGCAGGGTTATGGCCTTGAGGAGGCTTTTGTCGGCTGCTTGGCTTTCGCTAACAAATCAAAAGTTTCTTGGAACATTAATTTACAAAATTTACTAAATAATTATCAAAGCAACACGATTAAACAACTATTTTCAGATGAAGAAGATTGGAAACTTTTAAGTGAGGCGGCTAAAAAAGTAGATCTAAAAAAAGTTTTTAAGTCAAAAATATTTGTTTTCGATCAGTTATATGATATAAAAAATGAGCCACCTAGTGAAGATAAATTTCAATATAATAAAAAAAATGGCCTAAGCTTTGAAGAATTTGCCCTATCTCTAGTATGGACGCGAGGCTCTGATATTCCTAAAGATAAATATAAATTCTTAGCCTTTGTAATGGCTCAATGGCCGACTTATTATTATGAATTAGTGGAATATTATGGCATTACAGATGATGATTTTATAATAGCATTGTCAAAAGCCGAACCCGGTGTTTTTCGTTATGAAATATCCTGGAAATTATGGCATCAAAAGTTTAAAATTTCGCCTATACCACCTTTTCCTGTAAAATACGCCTATATCAATTAACATATCAATATCGCTTTAGTCATGGCTTCATTTAGAGCGTAAAAACTAGATAAGGAGACCATCTTGGACCTCAGTTCCGATGGAAACCTTGCCGCCGTTTTCCAAAAAAAAGCCTCGCCTCCGACTAAGGTTTGGCTAACCCGCTCTCAACCAACCATAACCTACCCATAAAGGCAGACAGTCGTGATTAACCGTAAAGATATTCAAATAAGATATCGAAATGGCTTGCGCCAATGCCGACGTTGGCATCGAAGCGAGATAACCAGGCGTGACATCGGAAAGGCGGGCGCCACCAGGGTCCCTTGTTCTTGCTTTTTGTGCGGTAATCCCCGCCGTAAATTTAAAGGGGCCAAAGCTCTGACCATTCAAGAACGTAAGGCCGCTTTGAGGGATAAATATGACGCCCTAGACTGATGCGGGCTAATTCAATAATGAAATCTGATCGCTTTCGGGCAAATAAAACTTGGGCCTAAAGCGGCAGCCCCTGCTCTTACTTGTTTTTCGGGATAAGGCTTCGATTCTTTTTTTGCGAGCGCCGTAAGATGATGCCAGAACTACGCCGCTCTACCTGATTTACCTAACTCTCGCAGCTTATAGGCTCTGAATCCTTTTTTTCTTCCATTTATCGATCCATTCCTGGATTTCATTTTTTGACCAACGTTTATTGTAATAATTAAAACTTATAGCCTTTGGGAATTCCCCACGGCCCATATATCTGTAGATCGTGGATTTGCTCAAGCTAGTTATACTGCAAACGTCTGAAAATCTAAGAAGCATGTCATCCATTGTCTTAAACTTCCTTATCTTAAGAAAAACGCCCTACTAGGCTGTAGATTCTTAGCCAAAAAGTAGCTCATTTTTCAGCATTTCCTTAAAATCCTAAAAAATTAGACTGCACCATAATTGGACATAATAGACCAAGGGTCTAGATTGTTATGACGACAATAAAGACCAGTTGCTATTCCATAGACTGGCATTCTCAGCGTCATAGAAACTACCTCCAGGCGCCTATCAGCATATCATTATGCTAAAACTTAAAGATGAATTTTCATCAATTTTATCGTACCATATTTCGTCGGTCATATTCAAATCGAGGCTGCTACTTTACTTGAAAATAATCGCTTTTGACTTTGCTATCATGGATTAGCCATAATAAGGCGTCTCCACTTAAGCCAGAGAGGCTTTATGGGATGCGACTAGAGTTGGCTAGTTTATTATTAGCTAAGGGGGGGCGCCAAATGCTTAAAAGGAAGATGTACCGATTAGATAAGCCTGACAAACTTTTTTCTTTTATCATCTTGACAGTTCTAAGTTTGATCGCGGGCCTCGCGTCCATGTGGGGAGCAAAATATTTATCTGTCTTAATCGGAAATGCTCTCTTAAAAAACATCCTGCTTTTTTTAGCTTGGGCTAGTAGTTCAATATTACTGACTTTCTTTTTGATTTTTGCAGCCGTTGTCTCTGTAACCCTCTATTGCCTGATACGTTATCCGCTCTGGTTGAGCCAAAACGTAAGCTTGGCGGTTTGGGCAGTAGGGAGGATAAAAAACCAGGAAAAACTTCTGGAGATCGCTCTAAATCACTTCGCCCGGCTAGAAGCACGGATGGAAGCTATAAAAAAGCTTAGCCATCAGCCGCTACTTGTTTCTCTCGCCCAAGCCGCAAGTCTCAGTAGCGATCTTATTTTACTGGCCGCCGAACAATTAACCGACCAAAACGATCTGGCCGAAATCGCAAAAAGTGCGCAATTAAAAGACGCTCGCAACTACGCTTTAGAAAAAATTGACGATAGAAAAATACTTGAAAAAGTTTTTCATAAGGCTTCAGATATTGACATCAAAATACGCGCCGCCAATAAAATGGACAACCAAACTATAGCCTCCTCCAGGCTCTTAGAACTAGCCCGCAGCCGCAGTTGTTGTCCTTTCGACCGCTTGAAAATAGGTAAGTTCCTTAAAAATAACCTTCTAATAAAAAGAGCTTGCTTAGAGCTAGCCATTAATAACCCAGAAATTGATGATGCCGAGTTACCCGAAATTTTGGCTGCTTTAAAAAGCTTAAACGATCAAAAGGCGCTCTTGGTCATCGCTACACGCAGCCAAAACCCGGCCATATGGATCGCTACCATTAAACTTTTAGATGGAGATTTTCTTTTAAAAATTGCGAGTAACGGGGTTGGTTACCAAAAATACTCACACGCCAAAGTGGATCCGACTATTATTGAAGCTAAGCCGTTTCTCGGTAAAAAGCGATTGGCTTGCCAACTACTTGGGCATGTTTGGCTGCCTGTTAACTTTGGCGATGATAAAAAAATATGCGACCGTTGTGGCCATCAAGAGTGTAACCATTCTTGGGTAACAAAAGGGGGATGCGGAAGCTCTGAGTGCCCTCGCGGGGGCGTAGAAGATTGGGTTATGTGTGGAGGCTCTTATTGCCCCGGGGAATCGCCGTATACCCTCTGCGAAAAGTGTGGCCTTCTACAATAACGCTCGTAGGAGAGGCTAAGGTTAGATCGTAAAAACAGCGCCCTATAAGGATAGACGCTCACTCCCGATTTAGAGATTCTCCGCGCCTTCAGGTTTTCCTGAAAATTGGGGGAGATAGCGCCTAACGATTTAGAAATCATCCGCCATCAGGCTTTTATAAAATTCGGGTAGACACTATCTTCCGAATTAGAAATCATCCGCTTAGGCCCGTAATCTCTCCCTGTAATTGCTCCTGTATTATCTCCATTGTGCCGGTTCCCCACTTCCCGGATCGGGTGTTTAAAGAAATATACTGGCCTACATCGTAGTAAAGATTGGGCAAATTAGTATTGGGTTTGACGCCGAGAGATAACGGATCTGGAATATCCTTCTTTATTTTCTGTACGTTTAAAATAAAACGGTTAAGGTCCTGGTTACCAGCCACCTCGTGACTCCTTCTTGATGTCGCTATCTATGCTATATTTCAGTAAGTTTCTGGTTAGATTTAGCGAGATTGACCTCAAGGCTTCTGGTGTAAAACTTGATCCCTTTTTCAGTAAAAAGTTTGTAGACGTCGATCCTCAGTTGGGAGGCGATGGTAACCGAACGGTCGAAGTTGATGGTCGCAGCTAAGGTGAAGACCACGGAGGTATCGTTTAGGTCGCTGACAGTAACGGTTGGCGGCGCAGGCTTAAGAAGGACTTCGGAGTTATTGGCCGCCGCCTCTAACAGTGCGCGGGTCACCTCGTCTATATCGCAGCCGTACATTAAATTGAAGCTGAGCTTTTGACGGCACAGGCGGTTATTGCGAGTCCAATTGGTAAACTGTCCCCCCATTATAGCGCTGTTGGGAATAAAAACTAAGGAATTACTAGAGGTCTCAACCACGGTGCAGCGGATATTAACCGAGACGACAGTACCAGAAATACCGCCCACATCCACCCAATCACCGACTAAGATGGTCCGCCCAAAGATAAGAGTAAAACCGCTGACTAAGTTGTTGATGATGTTTTGGAGACCAAAGCCTACGCCCACGCTGAGACCGCCGACGACCACGGCTAAAGAGGAAAAATTGACTCCCACCATGCTCAGAGCCAAAATGGCAAATAAAGCCCACAACAGGTAGGTAAACAAGGTCTGAAGCGGCGGGATTATGCCCCGCTCGATGTTGGGCATGGTGTCAGGTAGGTGGGTTAGCGAGGTTACGCCTAAGCCCTTAAGCGATCTAAACAGCAAAAAGAGCATTATTATTAAAAATACCCGGCTAAAATCAAATGATGCGTCGCCCACGGTATAGCCCTTGGTCATCATGGTATTTAATAGAGGTGATGAGCCCGGTATGGCCCAGAGCCAGGGCAGAGCGCAGACCAAGGAGATCAGAGAGGAGACCGGTACGGCCAGGGCGTGGATAATAGCGTGCTTGACCGGACTAGTTTCGGGATCAAAAATCCCCCGACAAGCTTCGGCGGCCAGGTTGACCAAAGCCCCGCCTAGGATTAGGATATTTACTAAGGCAAAAAGGGCCATGTAAACCAAAATGGCTAACCTCGAATAGCCAATTAAGGTTATTAAGAGAGAGGCCCCAATAAAAAGCGGGATG
>JAITJB010000095.1 GCA_031279155.1 Deltaproteobacteria bacterium
CGCCGGTTTTGTCAATGGAACCATAGATTTTACTTCTGAACTCTCAGCTACGCCCGAGCGTAGGAAATATTTTTTCATGAGCCAGGCCATCGCCGAGCGGACTATTAAGATAACCCGCCTCCGCGACGCTACGCCTCTTAATATTTTAAAAAACTCCAAAACGATTGTCTTTGGCTTTTTAGATGGGGCCACGACCCAAAATCTCATTAGATCTTTAAGTCCCTATGATTACGAGACCCAAACGGTCACTAGTTTTGAGCAGGCCTGGCAGGCCTTATCGAGCGGGCGTATAGACGCCTTCTTAGATGAGTCGACCTCCGGCCCGGCCTTCGACGCCCATCCGGAAGTTGAGACGCTCGATTTTTTTCCGGTCATCTACTCTCCGGTTTCTCTATCTACGGCTAATAGCGATTTTGAGGCCATCATAACCGTCTTAGATAAGGCCTTAGACGCCGGGGCCATCAAAACTCTGACGGGCTTTTATAACTTAGGCGAGCGAGAGTATTTGCGGCTTAAGTTTAATCAAAGCCTAAACCCTGAAGAACGACTCTATTTAGACGAACTAAAGGCCACTAAAAAACCCGTCTTGTTTGGGGCTGAGTGGGACAACTATCCCATCAGCTTCTTTAACGAGGAGGAAAATCAGTTTCAGGGCAGCGCCTTAGACGTCATAGAAAAAATACGAGATATCTCTGGTATAAATTTTCAGCTCTACAATCATGAGCGGCTGACCTGGCCGCATTTGTTGGAGATTTTAGAGGGCGGTAAGGTTAGCTTCATAACCGAAGTCATTCCGACCGATGACCGCCAGGGCCGCTTTTTGTGGCCAAAAAATAGCTTTCAGACCGACAACTACGCCCTCTTATCCAAAGAATCCACGCCAGACGTCTATTTAAACGAGGTCTTGTTTTCCTCCGTTGGCTTAATCCAGGGTACGGCCTACGCTGAGCACTTTTTGAAATGGTTTCCGGAGCACAAGTATCTGAGCAGTTACCTAACCAACGATGACGGCTTTAAAGCCTTAGAAGACGGTAAAATCGATCTCTTGATGGGCACCCGCAACTTAAACCTCTCCATGACCAATTACCGAGAGAAGACCGGGTTTAAGCTAAATTTCATATTTACCTTTACCTTTGACTCCACCTTTGGCTTTAATATTAATGAGCGCATCTTGACCAGCATTTTTGATAAGGCTCTGCCCTTAGTTGATACAAGGCTCATTTCTGACCGCTGGAACCGTAGGACTTTTGATTATAACGCAAAACTTGCTCGCTCGAGGGTCCCGTGGCTGGTGGGCGTTACATCACTAATGCTAGCTCTATTGGTTCTGACGGTAATGCTCCTGCGCCAAGGGCGCATTAACAGCCAAAAGCTTGAAGCTATTGTTCTCGAAAGGACCAAAGAACTGGCCACTCAAACGGAAGCCGCTAAAGTAGCCTCCCGGGCTAAGGGCGATTTTTTGGCCCGGATGAGTCATGAGATCCGCACCCCCATGAACGCCATCATCGGCATGGCTGAACTGGCCTTAAGGGAGAAGATCTCCGATGAAGCTTCCGAAATGGTAGCTAATATTCGTCAAGCCGGAAATTCTTTATTGGCCATCATTAACGACATCTTAGATCTATCTAAAATCGAATCAGGCAAGATGGAGATTGTCGAGCAGCCTTATCATTTTAGTTCCCTCATCCAAGATACCATTAGCGTTATCGGGACAAGGTTATCTGATAGCCAGTTAGAATTTTACGTTGAAGTTGATAGCAAGCTTCCTAGCGAATTGATAGGCGATGAGGTGCGCACCAGGCAGATACTTTTAAATTTACTGTCCAATGCCTGTAAGTACACTAGCCAAGGCCATATCAACCTTAGAATTGAAGGGGAGAGCCATAATGGAGTGGCCACTTTAAGTTTTAAGGTCGTTGACACTGGCCGAGGCATAAAGGCCGAAGATCTCGATAAGCTCTTTGTGGACTTTAGTCAATTTGATCAAAACGCCAACAAAGGTATCGAGGGCACGGGCTTGGGCCTGGCCATCTCCCGAAACCTAGCCTGCATGATGGGCGGTCAGATCAAGGTAGAAAGTCTTTATGGTTCCGGCAGCACCTTTACGGCTATCGTCAAGCAGCGCTATATTTCTTGCCCGCCGCTTTCGGCCATTAAAAATCAGGCCAAGGCTTCTGTCATTGTAGTTGATTCTGACCCTCTATTTACCGAGTCCCTCAAGTGGACCTTAGAAAACTTAGGGGCAACGAAAATAACCACTGTTAAAACTAGCGATCTTAAAGAAATTCTGGCCGAAGCATCTCACCGCTTTTTGTTCGCTAAAATTAAAGTAGCCACCGAGGTAAATGATTTAGTGAACGCATCGGGTCACAAAATTCACTCGGTTTTTGTGGCGCCCCCGGGATCTAGAGCCAAGCTCGACCAAAGGGCCGTCTACCTTAGCGGGCCATTATTTTGTTTGTCAGTAGCCAATATCTTAAACGACGCTCGTCCTACCGGAAGTCAGCGCCAGAGAGCCGGTAAAGTCTCCTTTACGGCCCCGGGGATTAAGGTTTTAGTCGTAGACGATCTGGAAATCAACCTTAAAGTCGTTAAGGGCTTACTCATGCCCTTTAAGCTAGATGTCGATTCAGCTATCTCGGGACCTGAGGCCATAAGACTTGTCGAAAACAACCAATACGATCTGATCTTTATGGACCACATGATGCCCGAAATGGACGGCTTAGAAACCACCAAGAGAATCCGAAAGCTTAATAACGCCGAAAACATTCCCATCATCGCCCTTACGGCCAACGCCGTCTCAGGCATCCGCGAGATGTTTTTAGAAAACGGCATGAACGATTTTATCTCTAAACCCATTGAGGTCCATAAACTCGAAGAAGCCCTGGCCAAATGGATCCCGGCTGAGAAAAAATACCCTGTCGAGCTTCCATCGTAAGATTCTTAAGCCCTCTGAGCCTGCTAGGCCCTTCAGGCCATCCAAACCATCCGAGCCCTCCAGGCCATTTAAACCATCCAAGCTCTCCAAACTCCTTAAGTCCGCTAAGCCTTCTTAAGCCCTCCAAGCCTCTAACCCCGCTAAACCCCTTAAGCCTTCCAAGCCCCCTAATACTCGAAGGCGCTTCTAAATCTTACCTGATAATACGCATTGGCTTGACAGATACCTGACCGCCTGGGAGAGGCCATGAGCTTCCCGGGTCATCGGGCAAGGACGATCGGATCTGGACGGTATGAGCGCTAAACTCTAAATTTATCGGAAAGTATTGGGTGCTATATTCGCTTAAAGGGTTAAGCCTCCCCATGGGCCGGAAAACCTCTGTTTGGCCGCTATGACCGGCGTTTTCCCAGCGTATAACGCTTAAAGTTGTAAGCTTATTAATTTTCCCATCAAGATCAAAACCTAAGCTGCCTTCAAAGAAGCCTAGAGCCATGGGGTCAAAAGCGGAAATCTCACCCCATGGTGTAGGGACGACTATTTCCTTGGCCGGTTCTAAGGTTTTTAGCCGGCCGTCAGGATAAAACGAGAGGCTAAGCCTAGCCTTAATAGGCCCGATGGGCGTAGGTATTGTAGCCGTCTCACCTGGCCAAAGGCTTAGGCTTTTTAGAGATCCGCTGGGATAAAAGAAGACCGCTGAAAGAAGAAAATTTGAAACAAAGCTACCGTCAAAAAGGGTTATCTGGCAGGGCTGATTTAAGGCCCTTTCGTCTTTAAGAGTCCAGTAAGCTGATATCCGGCCATCTAAGGGGAACAAGGCCCTGATAGCCCCATTGGGATACCAGGCGATCCTCTCAACGTTAAGCCTAAACTCCCCGGACTTTATGGAGTTTAGGTTTTTGGCGTTTTGATTGTTGGCTACTTGATCATTTACGTTTTGGTTATTTACGTGTTGGCAATTTGCTACTTGATCATTTGCCCCCTGGTCATTTGAACACCGGTTATTTGCGTCTTGAGCATTCGCTCCCTGGCCATTTGCTCCCTGGCCATTTGCCCACTGGCAATTTGCTACTTGATCATTTGCGCCTTGATCATTTGCACACTGGCCATTTGCTCCCTCCCCATTAACCCACTGGCGATTTAAACCGATATTTTTTGGTCCAGAGATTTGGCTTTGTTTCTCTAACCTAAGGCTTTTAAGATTACCATCAGGGTAGAAGGTGACCGATGCGGCGTGCTTGCGGCGAGCTTCTCCCCATGTGTAAGCCGGGATGAGCGGACCACTTGGGGTTTCTAGGGTATTGGGAAGCAAAAACCTAACCGATCTAATTGAGCCTTGGGGATAGAATTCGGTTTCCCCAACCCCGTAGAGGCTTCCTATGGGGCTATCTAAGGCGCCTTTATGGAAGTCTACGTACATTGTAAGTTGTCCTGAAAAATTCTGATCATTAAATTCGTACCAATCTTGACTGTTTCAGAAGCTAGCTTAAGGTTGGCTAGTTCTTCTTTTAGCCAAGGCGGGAAGTGATTAAAAAATAGCCTCAACTCCAAAAAGGGTACTTCACGTAAAAAAGGAATGAGGATTTTTTTGGAGGTAAGTTGTGGGTAAACGGCTAAAGCCGTGTTCATATCAAACTCGTACATGCCGCTATCTGGCTCGATGGGCATCGGGCTAGTGGGGATCTCTAAGATTATGGGCTCTAGGGAATCGGCGGCTAGTTCGCTTAAGCACTCGGGGACAAAATCCTCCATCTGATAGAGATCTATCCCCTGACGAGTCAGGATTTCGCAGACGATGCCAGCAAATGAGCTTCCCACTATCATTGATATGCCGTCAAAAGAAAATGAGAGCTTTTCCACCTCTTGCCTAACCTGGGCCGGGGTTTGGGCCCGTATAGGCTCAAAAGGGAGGTTTAAAATAAGATCCCATTGGCCTAAATTTTCTTGGTAGATATCGATGGAACTAGCCTTAAAAAAATCCGAGAGCTTACCGTCTGGGCCCCTGATGACGGCGGCTTTGAGTAGATTTTGTGAGTCCATAAATATTCTCCACAAAAGAAGCTTAAATTTTGCTAGCTAAAAGATTTTAGCTTTTCTTTAATTTTTAGCTGGCCATAAGCTTAGTTTGCCCGCGCTCAGATAGTAGCCTTTGGGCTATGGCCCGCACACCCTCATCGACTGAACCACAATAAGTATAAGATGTAACGCCCTTAGCCGCCAGCATCTGCCTTGGGGAATCGCCAATTCTAATGGCAAGAACTGCGTCACAATCGCTTATGGCCTCAACCATCTTCTTGATGAAGCCCTTGGTTTCAACGGGAGGTGTAGTACTCTCCACAATATCTCTTTGGCTGCAGCGGCTGCAGCCGTATGCGCCAGCTAATTTTTTGATCTCCAAAAGGCGGTTTTCCTGGCCATCGCTTTGGTAAACCAAAAACCGCCCGGCCTGGCCAAAATGTTGATCGACGACCGTGCCGCTACGCGAGACCACGGCCACCTTGACGGTACCTAAAGGAGCAACGGGGTTAGAAGCGGCTCCGGCTAAAGTGGTCATAAGGACGCTATCTGCTCGGGTAGCGTCACTTGCTAGGTGACTTGCTAGATGACTTGCGACATCTTGGGAGGCATCACTTCCAACTTGGCAAGCAACTTCGCAAACAACTTCGCTAGCAACATCGCAAGCTACTTCATGCGAGGCATCAAAGGCGATTTCTTGCGAGGCTACATGAGAGGCATCACTTGCAACTTGGCAGGCGACTTCATGCGAAGCTTCTAGCGAGCACTCTTGGGTAATATTATCTTCCCCCAATAATCCGGCGGCGTCGGCCCGGCACTGCCGGCAGTGGCGCATCTGGCTTAAGTACTTTTGGCATTCCCTTACGACCCGCTGATGCTCTAAGTTTGATACGACCGGGTTTTGGGCAAGTAATGTGCCTTCAATGGGGATGTGCTTAATGACGTTACCTAAGCTCGCGCCCAAGGCCGCGCAGATTTCAGCGATTTTTGGGATCTGGTCGTTATTTAGGCCATCGATTAAAACGCTATTAATCTTTATATTCAATCCCATCTTGGCCGCCGCCTTAATTCCTGAAAGCTGGTTAGCTAGTATTAAGGCTGCGCCGCTTATTCCCTGGTAGCGAGAACCCTGGTAATCTATGTAGCTATAAATTTTAGATCCGACTATGGGGTCGATTGCGTTAACCGTTACGGTCAGATGGCTTAAGCCTACTTCAACTAGCCTTTCTAAGTACTGGTTTAAAAGGAGGCCGTTAGTCGATAAGCAAAAGAGGACAATAGGATCGCGCTCGCGGATAAGTCTTAAGGTTTCTATGGTCGTATCAAAATCAGCTAAGGCCTCACCTGGCCCGGCGATACCGACAACGCTAAGGTTACCAAGCTTTTCTTTTACTTCGATAAACTTAGCTAAAGCCTCCTTTGGCGTTAAAATAATACTGGCTACCCCTGGACGGCTTTCGCTTACGCAATCGTACTTTCTAAGACAATAGGCGCAGGAGATATTACACTTACTAGCTACCGGCAGATGTAGTCTAGCATAGTTTTTGGCTGAATGGGCCGAAAAGCAGGGGTGAAGATCTTGATCTAAATTAGGCTTTGTTACTTCGGGTGGTAGACTCAAAAAAAATGTAGCTTTAATATTTTCCCGATACGTTCCTTCAACTCTCGCTTGGAGGTTATTGACCATGCTATCTAAAAGAGATAGCGAGCCGTCGTAGAGCATAGTTCTAAGGCGCTGCCCGCCTACGCGGTCGTGGACCGGAAAGCCGCATCTTACGAGCGGCAAACCCAAGCGCTCAGAGAGCCTTCGGCCATCAGAGCTTCCGACTAAAAGATTGATATCATTTTTTAAGACCGCGTCATTAATATCCTCAAAGTCAGCCCCGTCGATGGCTAAAGTTTTTTGAGTCATATTTCCAAGAAGATCCATCTTAGAGATAAGACTTAAAAACTTTTCGTTTTTAGTCCCGATGGCGCAGATGACCGGGGCTATACCGTTTTCGGAAGCTAAATTAGCTAAGCCTAAAGTTAGATCCGGCTCTCCGAAGATGGCCGCCCGTCCCATAGCGCTATACTTGTGGCTATCGAGCATGCCGTCAAGTAGCCTACCCCTTAAAAGCCTAAGCTTGGGATCAATTTTGGCGCCTAGTTCTTTTAAGGCGCTCATTAAGCTATCGGTAGCCTTGAGGCCAATGGGGAGAGGTAGCCTTATTAAGGGGACGCCATAGCGATCTTCTAAGAGCTTACCGGGAGAAAGCCTATCATCTACAGTCAGCGAGAGCTCTAAAGTAGCAATCGATCCGGCCATTTTTTTGACGCTTGCGTAAGGCGTCCCCTCTAAAGGCAGGCGATGGTATTTTGGGCGATAAGGGGCGTCTAAGTTATCGCCAATATCCGGGAGTAAAGTGTAGGTTAGCTTGCATATTTCTAGGAGCTCTCTTAAGGCTCTAGTGTCAGCCGGGCTGATGGGGCCGACGATGACGTTTAGGCCGTCATGGGGGGTGGGATCGCTAGGGCAATCATCTAAAAGAGCGTATAGAGCGGCAAACCAGCCCTCAAAGGAGGTCCCGCCGTAACCGGGCGAGGGGCAGCTTATGATGGTGGTTCCAAGATCTTTATGACTCTCTATAAAGCGCTTAACCATAGCTTTAATATCCTCACCTATGGTTTCAGCTAAGCAGGTCGTGGAAACGGCGATAACCTCCGGGGCGTAGAGTTTGATTACGTTTTCTAAACCCTTTATGAGATTTTTCTCGCCGCCAAAGACGGTTCCCTCTTCCGTCAGACAGCTGGAAGCAACGTCAACGGGCTCGTTATAATGGGTGGCCATGTGCCGGCGGATATAGGTGCTGCAGCCCTGGGAACCGTGGAGGATGCTTAGGCACTTTCTGAGACCGTAGAAGGCCGAAACCGATCCCAAGGGCATGCACATCTTACAGGGATCGGCGGTTATTTCAGTGAAGTTGCGACTCATAAAAATATTTCTCTCTAGCTTTTAA
>JAITJB010000103.1 GCA_031279155.1 Deltaproteobacteria bacterium
CCGCTCTTTAGGGCCGAGCTTTAGGACCGGTCTGTGGGGCTACTCTTTAGGTCCGAGCTTTAGAGCCGTTCTTTGTGGTCGTTCTTTAGCGTTGCCCTAAGATGCGCTTTTTGGCTAGCTTAGGCCATAAATTGTTGGTTTTTAGGTTCTTGGCCAATAAAAGGATTTCTCGCTTTAAATAAACTGTTGTGATATGATTGGCAGCAACGCCAAAGGTGTCCAGTCCGGCTAGCTGGGCCAGTGAACTCTGGCTTAGATTTCGGGCCTAAACAAAGGGGCCTAAATAGCCTGGGGGCGCCTACTTTTTTGAGCGCCAAAAAAAATTTGGGCATAATTCCCGCAAAAAACAATTCCCTCTGCCTAAGGCTAGCGGGATTTTGCTTAGATGAAGGATTTCTATGGCCAGCGAACTTTTAGAGGAATTTATCTTTGATTCCCGGGAGCATCTGGCTACGGCTGGAGCTCAGCTTTTGGAGCTAGAGAAAAATCCCGACTCTCTGACCACCCTTAACGCTCTTTTGGGGACCTTACACACCATCAAAGGCAATAGCGGCTTTGTGGACTTAAAAAGCCTCTATGGGACCTTACATGCGGCGGAAAATCTCTTGCAGACCATTCGCGATACGCCGGATCACCTTTGCCCGCCCAATATTATTAATCAGCTTTTTCAAGTATTAGACACCATTGAGGCCATATTAAACCGCCTGGAAAATGACCACGACGACGAAGTCGATTGGCTGCCGGCCTTAAACCAAGCCATCGCCGAAGCCCAGGCCTCTTTGGAATTGGAGTTAAGTTCCCAAGAGAGCGCAGAGATCGCCCCGGTTAGCTCGCCTCAGATCGAAGATAGCCAGGCGCCCCAAGAAGCTACCGAACAATCTCCATCTGAGAGCGCCTCCTATGATGTGGGGTTAGCTGAGCCCTTTAGATCAGTTAAGCTCCATGACGGTCAAATCAGTGACGAACACTTAGCCGTTATCGATCGGACGACCAAGCTATTTCAAAAGGGCATGAAGGGCCTTATTTTGGATTTAGGCGATCTAACGACCTTTACGGCCAAGGAGATGAGAGTATTACTTGAGATCAATAGGATCGCCGACGGGCGCATGGCCATAATCCTCGATGCCCAAGAAAAACCTGATTTTTGGCGTCTCTTTCAGCTTTGGGGGGTAGAAGAAAAATTTAAATTCTTCCCCGCGCACCAAGAGGCTTTGGCCAGCTTGGGCGGCTCTTAGAGAGACCAACTTAATATTAATATTACGTTCGGTGTAACGAACATATTTAATAGCGGTGATAAATGGTTGAGACAAGCTCTACGCCCAAGGTGGCGGTAATAGGCACCGGTTATTGGGGCCGTAACTTAGTTCGTGATTTTTATAACCTAGGCGCCTTAAAGACGGTCTGCGATTCCGACCGTGAGACTTTGAAAAATATCTGCCAGAACTACCCGGGCGTAAATGGAGTCATGAGCTTAGAGGAGGTCTTAGCAGATCCGCAGGTTGCTGGCGTAGTCTTAGCCACGCCTGCTCCCAGCCACGCTCGATTGGCCATAAGCGCCATGGAGGCTGGCCGCGATGTTTTAGTTGAAAAGCCTTTGGCCCTGACTATGGAAGATGGGCGGGCCATGGTCAGTTTGGCTAAAAGCGAGGGCCGCATCTTAATGGTCGATCACCTCCTCAACCGCCACCCGGCCGTAACTCGCCTCAAGGAATTTATAAGGGCCGGGCAATTGGGCCGGATTTGCCACGTCTACTCAAGGCGCTTAAATTTTGGCAAAATAAAGCGCGAGGAAAACGCCTTTTGGTCCTTAGCTCCCCATGATATCAGCTTAATTATGAATCTTTTGGGGGAAACCCCGGTCAGCGTCCAGGCGGCTGGCGGCTCATTTTTGACCACCGGCGTTGAGGACGTGGCTTACGCCGATCTCTTATTTCCGGCCGGCATCACGGCTCATATTTCCGTATCTTGGCTTAACCCCTTCAAGGAGCAGCGCTTAGTCGTCATTGGCTTAGAGCAGATGGCCGTCTTTGACGACACCGCCCCTTGGGAATCTAAGCTGATGCTCTATCCCCACCGCTTAAAGTGGCAGGGCTTAGTGCCGGAAGCCGATAAAGCCGAAGGCCAGCCCATCCCCATCCCCCAAGATCAGCCCCTCAAAGGTCAGTGCCAAGCCTTTTTAAAGGCCATTGAATCAAGAGTTCAGCCGCCCGATAGCCACGGCGATGAGGCCTTAAGGGTATTAGCCGTGCTTACGGCCATGGACAGATCTTTAAAGGAAAGCCGCCCTCAAGTGCCCGAGCTCTATAGTCCCTCCGAAGGCTATTCGGTCCACCCTACCGCCGTTATCGATCAAGAAGTTATCATCGGCGAAAACACTAAGATCTGGCATTTTTCTCATATTCTAGCGGGATCTAAAATCGGCCCCAACTGTAACATCGGTCAAAACGTGGTCATAGGTCCCCACGCTAAGGTAGGCCGGGGCTGCAAGATCCAAAATAACGTCAGCGTCTACGAGGGGGTCGAACTGGAAGATGACGTCTTCTGCGGCCCGAGCATGGTTTTTACCAATGTCCACAACCCTAGGGCCTTTATTCGGCGCATGAGTGAACTTAGGCCGACCTTGGTTCGGCGGGGAGCAACCATCGGGGCTAACGCCACCATCGTCTGCGGTCACACCTTAGGCGAATACTCTCTCATCGGCGCCGGGGCGGTTGTTGCTTCCGACGTCAAATCCCACGCCGTCATGGTCGGTGTGCCGGCCCGCCAGAAAGGCTGGATTTGTAGGTGCGGAACTAACTTAGGCCCCGACCTGCGCTGCCCAGCTTGCGGCCAGAGCTATCGGGAGATCCCCGAAGGCTTGACCGCCCTTTGAGCCAGCTTTCCCCTATCCAAATTCATAATAGATGCCGAATTAGGTTAAAAATACCATCGTCCAAGGGGGCCTTAGGCTCAAAATGGTCTTTGGCTATTTTTTTGATTTTTTTTGCCCAAAAATAAATATAAAATTTAGGAGCATTTACCCAACATGTCAAGCCTGCCCTTTATTGATCTGGGAAAACAGTATGAGCTTTTAAAGAGTCAAATCGACCAGGCGGTAATAGAGGCCGTCTCTTCAGTTAAGTACATTAACGGTCCCCAAGTCAGTCAATTGGAGGAGCAGTTGGCCGAATACGTAGGCGCTCGCTATTGCGTAGCCTGCGCCAACGGCACCGACGCCCTGACTCTGCCTCTTTTGGCCTGGGACATTGGTCCGGGGGACGCTGTCTTTTGCCCGACCTTTACCTTTATCGCCACCGCCGAAGTCGTGGCCCTAAGGGGGGCCACGCCGATTTTTGTCGATATCGATCCTGTTACTTACAATATCGACCCCTTAGATCTGGAAGAGAAAATTGTAGCCGTAAACAATCTAGGTCAGCTCAAGGCCAAGGCCATAATCCCGGTCGATCTCTTTGGGCTCCCCTATGATTATGAAAAGGTAGCGGCCTTAGCCGACCGTTACGGCCTCTATATCTTAGAAGACGCCGCCCAGGGTTTTGGCGGCGTCTACGGCGGCAAAAAAGCCGGTTCCTTGGGTTTGGCCGGGGCGACCAGTTTTTTTCCAGCTAAGCCCTTGGGCTGCTACGGCGACGGCGGGGCCGTCTTTACCGATGATAGCTCTCTGGCTGAAGCCTTAAGGAGCATTCGGGGCCACGGGGCCGGGGAAGATAAATACCAGCACGTCCGCTTGGGCATGAATTCTAGGCTAGATACCATTCAGGCGGCCATACTCTTAGTTAAGCTTAGGGCCTTTCCTCAAGAGCTCGATCTTAGGCAAATTGTAGCTGAGCGCTACGAAAAAGATCTCGTAGGCTTTATACCCTACGCTCCGGTCGTGCCTGGCGGAAGGCTTTCTAGTTGGGCGCAGTACACCGTAAAGGTCCCCAAAGAGCTCCGGGCTGCGGTAATCGATAGCATGAAAGAAGCCGGTATTCCCACTATGATCTATTACCCGGGGTGCTTGCATCTTCAAAAGGCCTTTGCCAAATACGGCGGCAAAGCCGGCGATCTAGTTAAAGCCGAAGAGATATCAGCTCAAGTTTTGAGCCTCCCCATGCATCCGTATTTAACTGAAGATAATCAAAAGAAAGTCACCCAAGCTCTCATTGAGGCTTTGGAGAAGGCCGCCGCCTCAGCTGGCTGAGACAGTAAGATTTTTTAGACGAAAAAAAACTAAGGCCAATTAATAATTTTCCATACTTTCCCCAAAAATTGGGCTAATGTCAAAGCCCGGGCCTATGATCTAAATAGCTTAGCTAGCTTAGATAGTCTAGATAGCTTAGATAGTCTAGCTAGCCTAAATAGCTTAGATAGCTTAGATAGCCTAGTTAGCTTAGCTAGATTGGCTCAAATTTAAGGCTAACGCCCTTTGGTCAGATTGGCCAAAGGCGCTTTTTAGGCCCAGGGCACAGGAGACTTTATGAGTAATTTTGAAGAAAAATTTATTAAAAAAATTAGCGATCGCAAGGCCGTGGTGGCCGTCGTTGGTCTCGGCTACGTGGGGCTGCCTTTGGCGCTCTCCTTCGCCGAGGTCGGCTTTCAGGTGCTAGGCTTAGATGTCGACGAAGACAAAGTCAAAAAGATTGCCAAAAGAGAGAGCTATATCGGTCATATCTCAAACGATCGCTTAAAGGGCGCAGCCGGACTTTTTTCGGCGTCTTCGGACTTTAATTTAGCCGAAGAAGCCGACGCCATTATCATCTGCGTGCCAACGCCTTTAACCAAAAACCGCGAGCCGGATCTGTCCTTTGTGGTGGGGACTTTAAACGCCTTATTAAACTACCTTAAAAAAGGCCAGCTTCTGTCCTTAGAGAGCACCACCTACCCTGGGACCACTGAAGAAGTTCTAAGGCCGCCCATTGAGGCTAAGGGGCTGACTATTGGCGAGGATTTTTTCTTAGTGTATTCGCCTGAGCGAGAAGATCCGGCTAACCCGGATTTTCAGACTCAGACCATCCCTAAAGTCATTGGCGGCTCAACTGAGTCCTCGGCTAGAGTGGGCTTAGCTCTTTACGAGCAGGTCGTCTCTAAGATGGTCTTAGTAAGTTCCACCATGGCCGCCGAATTAACCAAGCTTTTGGAAAACATCTATAGGGCCGTAAATATCGGGCTAGTTAACGAGCTTAAGTTACTGGCCGATAGCATGAACTTAGATATCCACGAGGTCATAAGGGCGGCGGCCACTAAGCCCTTTGGCTACACGCCCTTTTATCCTGGCCCAGGCATCGGCGGGCACTGCATACCCATTGATCCCTTTTATCTGACCTGGAAAGCCCGGGCTTACGGCTTAAACACCAGGTTTATCGAACTTGCCGGCGAAATCAACGCCAGCATGCCTAGCCACGTGGTCGGTAAAATTGCCTCAGCTCTAAACGATAGGGCCAAACCCTTAAAGGGGGCTAAGATATTATTGTTGGGCATGGCTTACAAGAAAAACGTCGAGGACATGCGCGAGAGCCCATCACTTGAAGTCTTAAAGCTTTTAATGGAATCTGGCAGCCTAGTTGACTATAACGATCCCCACGTGCCCGTCCTACCTAGGACCAGGCGAGGGGCTTATGAGCTTAAAAGTATTGCCCTTACCCCGGAGACGCTCAGCTCATATGACGCCGTGGTCTTTTTGACCGATCACCGGGCCTTTGACAAAGCCTTGATCTTAAAAAACTCCTCTCTTATTATTGATACCAGGGGAGCCTTTCCTCAAGGTCCGGCTGTCGTTAAAGCTTAAGGACCATTGGCTTAAAGGAGGTAAATATGTCAGGCGGCGCTTCGTTTAACCGTAAAGATCAGGCTTCGGTCGATACCCTAAGGATTTTGGCGGTCGAGATGATCGAGAAGGCCAAAAGCGGCCATCCCGGTCTGCCCTTAGGGGCGGCCCCGCTGGTTTATGTCCTTTGGACCAGGTTTTTAAAGCACGATCCGATGTGTCAGAGCTGGCCGGATCGCGACCGCTTTGTCCTCTCCGCTGGTCACGGCTCGGCTCTTTTATACGCCTGGCTATATTTGGCCGGGTACGGCCTTAAGCAAACGGATCTGGAAAACTTCCGCCAGTGGGGTAGCCTAACCCCAGGGCATCCGGAGTTTGGCCTAACCCCTGGAGTTGAGGTAACGACCGGGCCTTTGGGCCACGGTTTGGCCATGGGCGTGGGACTGGCCATGGCCGAAAGATCCTTGGCCATCTACTTTAACCGCCCGGGTTTTTCTCTCTTCGATCACTATACCTACGCTCTGGTTTCCGACGGCGACTTAATGGAGGGCGTAGCCGCCGAAGCGGCCTCCTTTGCCGGGACCCAAGGCTTAGGTAAATTAATTTATCTCTACGACGATAACCAAGTGACCATTGAGGGGTCAACTGACATCGCTTTTACCGAAGACGTTCGGGCTAGATTTATGGCTTACGGCTGGCAGGTTATCTTGGTAGCCGACGGAGAAAACTTAGTAGATCTAAATGCGGCCATAGAGTACGCCAAACTTGAAACCGAAAAGCCCTCGCTCATCATATGCCGTACCGTTATTGGGGCTGGTAGCCCCAAAGCCGGAACTCCCGGGGCCCACGGCGAACCCTTAGGACCAGAGGCCTTAGCCGCCACCAAGGCTTTTTACGGCTTTAGTGATAAGCCGCCTTTTTTTGTAGACGAAAGAGTTACCAAAAACTTTAAAGTCCGAGCCGAGGCTCATCGAGAAACTAGGATGCAGTGGGAGGGTTTACTAGCCGAGTATGGCCGCAGGTACCCCGAGCTCTTTGTAGAACTAGGTCGCCGCTGGCAGGGGGGAATTCCTGAGGGTTTTAACGAGGCCATTAATCCCGACTTTCCGGCTGGCGGCCAGATAGCCACCAGGGCGGCGTCGGGTACGGTTTTAAACAAGGTAGCCAAAGTTATGCCAGAGCTCATAGGCGGGAGCGCGGACTTAGCGCCGTCCAATAAAACCAACTTAGACGGCTTAGGATCATTTGGCCCCTTAAATCCCACTGGTCGCAACATCCATTACGGGGTCCGCGAGCAGGCCATGGGGGCCGTCATGAACGGCTTATCAGCTCATGGCGGCATAATACCCTACGGCGGGACCTTTTTGGTTTTTTCCGATTTTCTCCGCCCGGCCTTAAGGCTTTCGGCCTTGATGGGACTTAAGGTCATTTACGTTTTAACCCACGATAGCGTGGGCGTGGGCGAAGATGGACCGACCCATCAACCGGTGGAGCAAATAGTCGCCTTAAGAGCCATCCCCAACCTTTTAGTCTTAAGACCGGCTGACGCCTACGAAACTTCTGGGGCCTGGCGAGTGGCTCTGACCCGCAAGGGGCCGAGCGCCATACTATTATCTAGACAAAACCTTCCGGTCTTAGATCCCATAAAATTTCCAGAATTGAGCCAAGGCGTCTTAAAGGGCGGCTATATTTTAAGCGAGCCAGAGGGGGGTAATCCCGAGGCCATTATCATAGCCACAGGTTCAGAAGTATCCTTAGCCTTAGAAGCTCAAAAGCTCCTAGAGGGCAAAATCAAAGTCAGGGTGGTTTCGCTTATTTCTTGGGAGCTCTTTAACTCTCAAGATCTATCTTACCGCGAGATGGTCTTGCCGCCTTCTATTACCAAAAGGGTCTCTGTTGAAGCTGGCCGCAGTTTAGGTTGGGAGCGCTATGTTGGGAGCAGAGGAAAAATGCTATCCATAGAAAGCTTCGGCCATAGCGCGCCAGCAGGCCGGTTATTTAAAGAGCTAGGCTTTACGCCGGAAAACTTAGCCCGATTAGTTGAGGAGCTTTCTTGATTTTTAAAAAGCCCAATGCGCCAGATGCAAGTTCTAACGAAAGTTCTGATGTAAGCCAAAATGAAAGCCAATATGCGAGCCAAGATGCGAGCCAAGATGTCAGCAAAGATGTGAGCCAAGATGTCAGCCAAGATGTGAGCAAAGCCCAAAGTTCAGATGAAAATCAAAGAAAACTGGTCGAAGACACTCTTAAGTATTTTGACTCTATCTATCCCGAGCCTAAGTGCGGCTTAACTTTCCAAGATCCCTATGAGCTTTTAGTGGCAACTATTCTTTCGGCCCAGTGTACAGATGCGCGCGTAAATCAAATTACCCCGCACTTATTTAAGGCCTTCCCTAATGTGGAATCCTTAGCAGGCGCTTCTATTGAGGCTATTTTAGATTTAATAAAGAGCTGCGGCTTATACCGGGCAAAAGCCAAAAATTTAAAATTAACCGCTCAAAAAATCGTGACCGAATTTAAGGGTAAGGTTCCGGGGAAGTTAGAAGACTTAATCACCCTACCAGGCGTTGGCCGCAAGACGGCCAACGTGGTCTTAGGCGACGCCTTCGGTATCCCGGCTTTAACCGTTGATACCCACTTAGGGCGCCTTAGCCGAAGGCTTGGCTTTAGCCGCCGTGATGACGCTAACGCTGTGGAAGCCGATCTGATGAAGATAATTCCGCAGCCCCTGTGGACAAGATTTTCCCACCAGGCCATTAACCACGGCCGGCAGATCTGCCGAGCCCGAAAACCGGCTTGCATTGACTGTAAGCTTAACCTCTGCCCGTCAAGAGTAATTTAATAGCTCCAAATCATTAACTTTTTATGGTCAAACCTTACGGCTTGAGGTATTATAGATTTAGTATGCTTGGCATACTTTTTCTAGCTTTACCCATCCGCGGAGGTGATAGCTATGAAGACTAGATATCCAATAGTTACTTTTAAAAAGTGCTCGGTTCTGGTTTTGGTAGTGACTATCTGGCTAGCGGCTAGCTCGGGTGTGGTCTTCGCCCTCGATGAAGTTGAAACCGATAAGGTCGAAAAGCTTTTAAGCGACATGAGCGAAGATAGGCATATTATTTTTATCCGCAATAATAAGGGCTATCCCGTTGACAGAGCCGTAGCGCACTTAAGGAGCAAACTTAGGCAGGCTGGTCACAAGGTAAATACGGTCGAAGAATTTATAGATAACTTGGCCAGTAAGTCATCGATTTCAGGGGCGCCCTACCTGGTGCATTACCCTGACGGGCGCCAAGAAAATAGCCGCGATTATTTTTACCGGCTATTGGCCCGTCAGAAACAAGCGAAAACTAACAGATAATAAGATCGTGAGTAAAACTATTAATCGTAAATTTTTTAATAGCCGCCTATCTAAGACCGGCAAAATGAGCTTTTTAGCGCGGGTTTTTTTGGCTTTGGCTATTTTGGATCTTTTAATTGCGCCCTGGGCCTTTGGGCCGGTAAGTAGATCTTTGGCTCAGTCAGATGTTATTAAAACTACCTTAGGCTTTACGTTTGTTAAGATCCCTGCCGGTAGCTTTACCATGGGCTATGGCGAGGGGTTTTTTGGCGATGGGGAATATGAAAAGCCCGGCCACCAAGTTAAAATCACCAAGGCTTTTTATTTAAGCGCCTATGAAGTGACTCAGGCTCAGTGGAGCCAGGTCATGGGGACTAATCCCTCTAACCGTAGGCGGGCGCCGACTAACCCGGTTGAAAACGTCTCTTGGAATGAGGCGAACGAATTTTTAGCCAAATTAAGTCAGATTGATGGCCGCAAATACCGCCTTCCGACCGAAGCTGAGTGGGAGTACGCGGCCAGATCTGGAAGTAATACCGCCTATCATTTTGGAAATGATCCGGCTAAGCTCTCTGAGTACGGCTGGTGCGGCGAGAGCTTTTTAGAGGGCGGATCGCATCCGGTGGGCCAGAAAAAACCCAACGCCTTTGGTCTCTACGATATGAACGGTAACTTATCTGAGTGGGTCGAAGATTGGTTTATGGAAAAGTATTACTTTGATTCGCCAGCCAATGACCCCAAGGGCCCTGGTTTAGGTACTGACAAAGTCCATCGGGGAGGCGCCTATAATAGCGATCCCAAGGTCTGTCAGTCAGCCTGGCGGGATTTTGAGGACCCAGCTACTCACAGTGAGTCCATAAGCCTAAGGATAGCTTTCGACTGAACTAACCTAACTTGACCAGACTTGACCTGATCTGATCTGACCTGACTTGACTTGACCTGACCTGACCTGACCTGACCTAACTTGACCTGACCTAACTTTTTTTCATTTTCTCGCAAACATCTTTACGCAAACACGATAGGCCGATTATGACCAAGGAGCGCTGCCCCTGGGCTAGTGGATTAGATATAGCTATAAAGTATCACGACGAAGAATGGGGCGTCCCTTGCTACGACGATTTTAGGCAGTTTGAGTTTTTGGTCCTAGAATCAGCCCAGGCCGGTTTATCATGGAACTTAATTTTAAAAAAGCGCCAGGGCTACCGAGAGGCCTTTGCCGATTTTGATCCGGTTAAGGTAGCATCTTTTACTCAGGCCGACGTAGAGCGCTTGATAGTCGATCCAGCCATCATCCGAAATCGCCTCAAAATCGAAAGCACCATCTCAAATGCCAGGATTTTTTTGGAGCTTAAAGCCAAACACGGGAGCTTTGCCCATTGGCTTTGGGGTTTTGTAGATGGAAAGCCCATAGTAAATAACTGGGATGATATTAGTAAGCTACCAGCCAATACGCCTCTGTCAGACGCCATAAGTAAAGAGATGAAAAGGCTCGGCTTTAAATTTATGGGCTCTACCGTCGTCTATTCCCACCTTCAGGCCACAGGGCTGATTAACGATCACTTAAAGAGCTGTTTTCGCTACCAAGAGATCTTAGAAATGTATAAAGACGCTCCGGAATTTGGTGAGGTTACATCTTCTCAGAAGAGCCGGAAAAGAAGGTAGCTTATGAGCGTTCCCGACTCAACCGAGTAGCGGCTCAGGCCAGCTGGCAAGACCACGGCCTGACCGGGGTGGAGTCTATAGTTTTCATTGGAGCCCGAGCTCAGCACCCGGCCCCGGCCCTTGATGGGGCAGATGATCGAGAGCTTCTCGCCCTTACCAGAACTAAAAGAAGTGTTAACCAAGGTTAGATCGTATAAGGGGCCCTGGTAGAGGACGCGGTCGCGACCCTCGCAGACGGTCTTAAGGGCCACCGGGGCCGTCCCGCGTATGGGGATGTCTCGCGGCGGCGGGGTAAAATCCCAAAGGTCCGGGGGCCTATCCCAATCGTAGAGGGTGGCCACCAAGGAGCCGGTAGGCAGGACCTTTAAGACGGTCATGTTGGGGCCCTGGGCCCTAACTAGGCCCGGGGGCATCAGGAAGCGGTCGCCAGGCTCAACGGAATTTTTTTTAAGCCTCTCCGGCCAGCTGCCCTCCGACGAAGTCGTCCCGGCAGCCACGTAGCTCTGCGTCCCGGCTTCTAAGACATACCATAATTCATCGTTACTTAAGACTCTGACCGGGCCTGGCTCGGCCCCTGTGCGCTCTAGCCTTAAGCTTATGGAAAGGGAGGGGGCGTTGGGGTTTTGCCGGTGGCCGGTCAAACCTATTCCCCAATTGGCCTTAAACCAACCCATGATATGGCCCTGGTAGGGCCCGGAAGCTACCACGGTGTTTAGCCCGAAATCCTCGCAAGCCAGCCAGATCTCGCCCCATTTTTGGTTCTCAGCCTGGCTCGGGGTGTTAAATGAGGTGTGGGCGATAGTCCCCCAGGTTTTCTCGGCCACGATGGGCGCTAGCGGTAGGGGGGCGAGTTTGACGGCTGTGGCGGGATCGAGGTAAAAATCGTTGGACACGGGCGGGGTTCTTCCTTGGTATGGGATTTTGGGCCTAGTGAA
Organism: Deltaproteobacteria bacterium; assembly: GCA_031279155.1. GTDB lineage: Bacteria > Desulfobacterota > Desulfarculia > Adiutricales > Adiutricaceae > JAISWF01. The sequence continues at coordinate 11,681 of JAITJB010000103.1, forward strand.
GAGTTAGACTAAAAAGCGAAGACAAGCTAAAATTAGCCGCAAGCAGAAAAGCCTAAATGGGTCAAGCCTTAATTTCGGCCCCCCTTTTAAAACGAGACCATTATACAATATTTGATGGCAACTATTCACCAGGGTAAAAAAGTTCTTGCCTAACTTTGAAACGCACATCGCCGTCGGCGCTTTAACCTCAGCTCTGGCCGTAGCTACGGGCTCAGCCGTTTTTGGCTGGGATAACGCATCATCCTCGCTAGCTTTTCTGGCCGGCTTATCGGGCTCGATGATTCCGGATCTAGATTCTGATACCTCCAAACCCTTGCGCCTGAGCGGGGCGGTGGTGGGACTAGGTTTTGCGGCGGCTACCGTGGGTTTTGTGACCTCGAACGGAAAATTTTTAAACCGCCCCTGGCCCCCGGTCGGGGCCGCCCTGGCCGCCATTGGGGCTTTCTTTTTGTTTAACAGCATCTTTGTGACAATCCTTAAGCGCCGGACCTCCCACCGAGGGCTTTTCCATTCCCTGGCCGTGCCCTTTCTATATGCCGGCTTGTGGGCCGTTTTTGTCTCCAATATGGGCGGGCGGACGGTCATGGCCGTCTGGTTTTTGGGCCTTTTAGGCGTTTTTTCCCACCTGATATTAGACGCCGGTAAATCTCTAGCCTTTAATCCCCTTAAAATTGCCACCGACGATCTGGGCGCCTCAACGAGGCTATGGCTCCTTACGGCTCTGGTCAATTTTTTAGCCTTCACCCGAATGACCCTGCCCTAATTTCGCGGTTTGTCTAGAAGTTAGTCTAGAATTTAAGCGAAATGCCCTAAAAATATAAAAATAAAAATAATATCTCAAATAGGCCCCGGTACATCGCGTGATGAGACGGTACATTGCCTGATGAGAATCGGGTGCTTCCGCGATGATATTTTCTTAAGCCCATGGATATCTAGGTAAATATAAAACTTATAGTTTTTTGATGCGCTTTATGGATAATATCGCCCAGGCTGTCTAGATAAAAACGGCTATAGTAGAGGGTCGTAAAATTTTTGTTGACAGCCCGATTCGGCGGTGGTATAAATCAATCCTTGCCTGATATTGAAACTAAGAATCAATAGCAAGTCTGATCCGTCTCGATCAGGTATTTTTTAATTCCCCAAAACCAATCCCAACGTTATTTTTAAGCGTTATTTTTTAGGAGGCTCTATGAAAGCGTCCTCCCGCCATGGTCGGCTG
>JAITJB010000109.1 GCA_031279155.1 Deltaproteobacteria bacterium
CGCATGGCTATCAGTTCGCATGGCTATCAGTTCGCATGGCTATCAGCTCGCATGGCTATCAGTTCGCATGGCTATCAGCTCGCATGACTATCAGCTCGCATGGCTATCAGATCGCATGGCTAACATTGTCGCATCCCTATTTCACATCCCTGGCTCGCACCCTGCGCTCTCTACCGTTCTCTCTCTCTCTCCTCTCTCCTCTCTCTTCTCTCACTCTTCCCTGGCTCCCCTTTGCTTAGTTAACTTAGGCCCATGGCTGTTTTAGGCCAGAACATCAAAAGATGCGTTAGTGTCAATAATATGTCAATTAAATAACTTATTGCTATTGTTAGCTTTGACTTTTTGCCAGGACTTAGGCATAATCTTACTTGAACAGAGACAATTTCCCACACCGGGCCATATACAGGCTTCGGCGAGGGTCTGAAAGCCTTAAGCCTTGCGCCTACATTAGCCCAACCCTAAATAACCCTAGCAAACCCTGGCCTCCCTTGGCTAACCTTAAAACTTAGGTAACACTAATAGCCCTGGCTAACCCCTGTAACCTTGGCTAACCTTAACAAAACTTAGGTGTTTTGATGGCAAGAGAAAGATTTGACATCTCGGGCATGAGCTGCGCGGCTTGCGCCGCTAGGATTGAGAAGGTCGTCTCGGCCATCGACGGCGTTAAGACCGCCCAAGTTAACCTTCTAAAAAACTCCATGGAAGCTGTCTTCGACGAAAAGCTCACTGGCGTCCAAAATATCGTAAACGCCGTGAGTAAGGCTGGCTACGGGGCTTCGAAAACCGGAGCGGAAGCGCTCTTAACTAACCCTGACAAGGCCGCCGAAGATGAAGAAAAGAAAATGCTCTTAAGGCTCAGGGTCTCCATCGTCTTTACCATTCCTCTTTTCTACCTAGCCATGGGCCACATGCTCAACTGGCCAATGCCAGCCATTTTTAAGGGCGATGATAACCTCATGATAACCGCCCTGACTCAGTTTTTACTCCTAATCCCCGTTATCGTTATAAATTTTAAGTATTACCGCTCGGGCTTTAAGGCTCTGTGGGGCTTAGGACCTAATATGGATAGCCTTATCGCTATCGGATCCGGGGCGGCGGCCCTTTACGGCATTATCGGCCTCTATTTGATGGCCTACGGCCTGAGCCATAATGACCCCCATATGGTCCATTCGGCGGCCATGAACCTGTATTTTGAATCCGGGGCCACCATCCTAACCTTAGTTACTTTGGGTAAATTTTTTGAGGCCCGAGCCCGCCGTAAGACCTCCCAAGCCGTAGCCTCCCTCTTAGATTTAACGCCAAAAACAGCCTCAGTTGAGCGAGACGGGGCCGAACTTACTGTCCAGACCTCAGACATCCGCGTTGGCGATACCCTCATAGTTAAAGCCGGGGAAACCATAGCCGTAGATGGGACGGTTATTTTTGGCATGGCCAGTGTCGATGAATCTAACCTTACCGGCGAGAGCATACCAGTTGATAAAAAACCCGGCGATAAGGCCACCGGGGCTACGGTGGTTAGCTCGGGCTTTTTAAAGATAGAAGTTAATAAAGTAGGTCAAGATACGGCATTAGCTCAGATTATTAAGCTAGTCGATGAGGCTACCGGATCAAAAGCTCCCATCTCAAGACTAGCTGACCGGGTGAGCGGCGTCTTTGTCCCGGTGGTTATCGCTATCGCCATCTTAGCCGGCGTCCTTTGGATCCTATCGGGCGAGAGCCTGCCCTTTGCCGTCAACATCGTCATATCGGTTTTGGTCATATCCTGCCCCTGCGCCTTGGGCTTAGCTACGCCTACGGCTATAATGGTTGGTACAGGCCAGGGGGCCAGAAACGGCATATTATTTAAGTCGGCTGAGGCCTTAGAGCTGGCCCACGAGGTCCAGACCGTGGTCTTAGATAAAACCGGTACCGTGACCTCCGGTCGCCCGGAGTTAGTCGGCATCGTGCCGGCCCCCGGGACAACGGATGATGAGGTCTTAAGTTTAGCCGCAGCCTTAGAAAAATTAAGCGAGCATCCCTTAGGGCAGGCTGTTGTTCGGGCCGCCGAAAAAAAAGGCCTTACAGTCCCTACGGCTCAGTCCTTTGTCCAGACCCAAGGGGCCGGCTTAATGGGAACGGTTTTAGGCCAAGAAATTAAAGTCGGAAACCGTAGGATCCTAGGTGATGATTATTTAGATCCCGCAGGTTTATTAGCCCAAGGCGATCAAGCGGCTAACCAAGGGGTGACGCCAGTTTTTCTATCTTCCCAAAACGCCCTTAAGGGCTTATTAAAAATAGCCGATACCGTCAAACCCACAAGCAGAGAGGCGGTAGCCGAACTTAAAAATTTAGGCTTAAAGGTCGTCATGCTGACCGGCGATAACCAGCGCACGGCCAAGGCCGTAAGTCTCGAGGTGGGCGTAGATAGCGTCTTAGCCGAAGTCTTACCTCAAGATAAAGAGAGGGAAGTTAAAAATCTCCAAGATGGGGGCCGCTATAAGGTGGCCATGGTCGGCGACGGCGTAAACGACGCCCCGGCTCTGGCCAGGGCCGACGTGGGCATCGCTATCGGGGCTGGCACCGATATCGCCATGGAGACAGCTGACGTGGTTTTGATGAGAAGCGATCTAACCGACGTCTCAACGGCCATTAGGCTCAGCCGAGCCGTCCTAAAAAACATTCGGCAAAATCTTTTTTGGGCCTTTTTCTATAACTTAATCGGCATACCAGTGGCCGCCGGAGTTTTCTATAAGCTCTGGGGGCTAAAACTAAATCCCATGATCGCCGCCGCAGCCATGAGTCTGAGCTCGGTTTGCGTCGTCTCTAACGCCCTGAGGCTTAGATTTTTTAAGGTAAATCGCCCGCCCGCGCCCGGGGCTGGCGCTCCGGCCCAAACCCCGACCGATAGGTCGGCTAGTATCGAAAAGATACAAGAAAATAATTCCAAGGAGATAGCTATGATTAAAAAGCTTAAAATCGAAGGTATGTCTTGCGGCCACTGTTCGGCTAGAGTCGAAAAGGTCCTTAAAGATCTGGCCGGCGTAAACGACGCCAGCGTTGATCTTAAAAAGGGCACAGCCGAAGTTAAGCTCTCTAAGGACGTTGAAGACGCGGTCTTAGCTAAAGCCGTAACCGAAGCCGGCTACCCGACCACGGTCATTAGCTGAGAGAAAACTTCAGCCAAAAAGAAGCTGGCCATTTAGCATTGCTATATTATTTTTAGGCGATATTATCTTTAGCTGCGGCTTACCCTGGTCGGCAAGTTTCCCCGCCGACCACGGTGGCCAAGACCTTTGTGGTGGCAATGGCCCGCTCAGGGCAGGTTAGGATGTCGCGGTCGAGCACGGCAAAGTCGGCTAATTTGCCAACTGACAGGGTTCCTAAGTTGTGCTCCTCAAAGGCGGCTCTAGCCGACCAGAGGGTGTAGCTACTTATGGCTTCCAGGCGGCTTAAGGCGTGCTCAGGGTGGAAACCGTCTTTGGGAAAACCTTTTAGATCTTTGCGAGTCACGGCGGCGTAAATACCCATGAAGGGATTGACCGACTCAATGGGGCTGTCAGATCCATTTATGATGTAGCCGCCGCGATCGATAATGTCTCGCCAAGCGTAGGCCCTCTTGATCCTCTCAGGCCCCAAGCGGATTTGAGCCATGTGAAGATCGGTCATTAAGCCCACGCTCTGGATCGAAGGAATGAGCCCCATGCTCAAGACCCGCTCCCGGTCAGAGTTGGCGACCACCTGATAGTGCTCTAAGCGCCATTGCCGGTTAGTCCACTCAGAGCCTAAGACAGCCCCAATGGCTGAGACGGCTTGAGCCACAGCTGCGTCGCCAATGACGTGGATGGCCACCTGGAAGCCTAAGTTTCGGGCTTTACTTAAAAGAGCTATTAAGGCCTCATCGCTATAAACGTGCCCGCCCCGGTAACCTGGTCTATCGGCGTAGTCCTCAAGTAGCCATGCGCTGCGAGAGCCCAAGGACCCATCAGAAAATATCTTAAGTCCATCAACGCTCAAGCGGTCCGGGAGGCGACCTACCCTAGGCCCCTTGGAAAAAAACTCCTCATCCCAGGGGTCGGCTTTCATGTACAATCTAAGCCTTGCCTTGATGATACCGGCTTCTACGGCTTTATCGATCGTCTCAAATTCCGAGGGCTGGGAAGCGCAGTCTATGAGCGTGGTCAGGCCATAACTTAAAGATTCGGCCTGAGATTTTTGGAAGGTCTCCAAAAAATCCCGCCCGTCAAAAATGGGCATGCGGTCGTAAATTAAAAACATGGCCTGACCGATGAGGACCCCGGAGGGCTCGCCGCTGGGATCTCTTATGATCTCGCCGCCTTCGGGGTTGGGCGTGGATGAATCCACGCCGGCCATCTTTAAGGCCAGGGAGTTAACCCAAATGGAGTGCTTATCAATGCGGTCTAAGACGACCGGATGATCAGGCGCTACCCGGTCAAGGTCCCGGCGATGGGGCCAGGCCCCGCCAAACCAAGCGTTTTGATCCCAGCGCCGCCCATGGACCCAGGTGCCCTTGCGGCGGTTGGCCGTATCCTCAGCCACCAACTCCAGAGCATCCTCATAGCTGTAATCACTTAGATCGAGCTGGGAGAGTCTTAAGCCCTCGTGGAGTATATGGGCATGGCTATCGATGAGTCCGGGGATGACGTTTCGACCTTTAAGGTCGACCATCTCAGCTTCTCCACCCAAGGATGTCAGAGCCTCTCGGTAGTCGTCGCCTACGTAGGTTAGCCGCTCACCTAAGGCGGCCATGACCGTAGCCCTAGGGCATGAGCTATCCATGGTCAGGATCCGGCCTGAACGAAATATGACTTTTCGAGCTCCGGGACCAACGCTGGTCTGGTCATCATTGAGAGACAATTATCACACCTTTGACTCAGAAATCGTAGAAGTGCTTGTCGCTATTTAAAACCTTCTTGCCGTTTTCTGTAATCAGCACCAACTGCTCCAAGCGCACCCCGCCCCTATTGGGTAGGTAAATGCCTGGTTCAATGGTCACCACTGACCCCACTTCTAGGGGCTTTTTGTTTATCGGGTTTAGAGATGGGGCCTCGTGGACGGCTAGGCCCACGCCGTGGCCTAAGCTGTGCCCAAAATAGTCGCCGTAACCGGCTTCAAAAATGTGGTTTCGAGCAACTTTATCGACCACGTTGGCCGGAACCCCTGGGCCTATGATCTCTAGGGCCTTAAGCTGAGCCTCCCGGACTATCCGGTAGATTTCTTTTTGCCAGGGGAGAATTTTCCCCGGGGTCATGGTCCTAGTTATATCGGAGGCGTAGCCATTGTATCTGGCCCCGCAGTCGATGACAACCATCTCGGAGGCCGTAATTTTCTTTGAGCCTGGCGACGCGTGAGGCAGCGCCGCCCTGGGCCCGGCGGCCACAATGGTCTCAAAGGCCGGCCCTTCCCCGCCCAGATCCCTAAAATGGCGATCTAAAAACCAGGCCGCCCAACTTTCCGTAGAACCCACTTTTAATTCATCCCACAATAGTCCGATGGCTTTTTCGGTTATCCTTAAGGCCTTGGTGATGTCGGCTATTTCTTGGGGCGATTTTGAGATCCTAAGAGATGACACGTTCATGGGCGATGGCACGAGCTCAACTCGCTTGAAACTTCTTTTAAACTCATGCTCGCGGGCAACCGTTAGATTTTCGGCCTCAAACCCGATTATTGGGTTATTTCCAGCTAACTTAGCTACCGCGCCGCCAAGACTAACTTGGCAATCGATTACCTCAAATAATGGGGCCTCTTCGGCGGCGGCTAAGACGTACCTAGAATCCGTCAAAAGATAGAGCTTTTTGTCGGTGATAAAAAGAGACCCGCTGGACTCGGTCAGCATGGGATCGGTAGCCTTAAAGCCCGAAAAATACCTACGATTTTCCTGACAAGTTATCAAAAAACCAGTTAATTTATGTTCTTTTATCTCTTTTCTTAGAGCTTCAATTCTATTTTCTATTATATTTTTTTCTTCTACCTCTTTTTTCACTAAAAAAACTCCTTAAATCAAGATTTGTCTTATATGAGCTTCCAGGTTAAGACTTGAATCAGACCTGGTTGTCCTCTAAAGTATAGCCCACAACCGACCGCCTTACCAGAGGTTAGCCGGTAAGAAAGAAGGAAGTCAGGCGGCAAATTAAATCGCAAGTTACATAGCAAGTTATGTCGCAAGCACGGTCGCAAGTAAGATCCAAAATTAGCTCGCAAGTAAGAACCCACGCTAAGTCGAAAATGAGTTCGCAAGCAAAATCGCAAGTAAACTCGAAAGCAAAACCGAAAATCAGCCCACAAGTAAAAGCCAACGGCCTTACTTACCTTTTTATTTTAAGTCAAAATCTAGTAAAATAATACGACAGCAGCTCTTGCTTGATTGTGGGTTTACGGCTTTCTGAGGTGTTTTTTGGCTAGCCTTGTTATCACTGTCCCATACGGCGCCACCTTTGTGCCCGGACCGATCTCCCGGCGGTTAGGCCTGACTGACGGGAGAGATTTAGGCCGCGAACACTGGTACCTAACCGATCCCATTATTTTAAATTTAGCGGCAAAGATGCTCTATCGCGGTCAGGATAAACCTCCAAGGCCCTTTGTGCCCTTTAGATTTAGCCCTCTGGTCATAGACCCCTTGGGGCTTTTGAGCTCAGAACTTTCCGGTAGCCAGCCTAATGGACCAAATTTTCTAAGTAACTTTACTACCGGGGCGAAATTTCCCGTCTACAGCGAGGACGAGCGTCAAATTATCATCAACCAGGCTGTTAAGCCTTACTTTGAACAATTAGAAGCCGCCTGCTCAAATGAGCTAGCTAACAATAACTTAGTGGCCTTAATTACCTTGCGATCCTTTGCCACTGTTCCTCAGCCCCACGAGCGCGACCGAAGGCTACCGCGCCCCCAGGTAAGTTTAGGCTCAAACAGTCAGCACAGTCCAGAGGGACTGGTCACCTTGGCCGGGACCATATTTAGGGCCTTGGGCCTGTGGCCCCAATTAAACTGGCCTCTAATTTCAGCCGATCCGCCCGGGCCCCTAGCCGCCCAAGTCCGCCTCAAAACCCTCAGCCTAGGCTTAAGGCGGGATCTTTACATGGATGAAAAGACCGGTAAGCTCAAAGATACGGCTGAGGGCTTAGTGAGGGTCCTATCGATTTTCTTCGATCTCTTGGAACAGGAATTAGATCGAGTGGCCAATATTAGGCTTAGGCGAGCTTTTCCGCCCAAAAAACCCTCTAATATTATTAAATCAGATGATCCGCCCATGACCAACAAGGTCAAAAAACCATACATGAAGGTTAGATAATCTAAAATCTAACTTAAAATAACTGCGGCGCCCTATTTTGACCGCAAATTTAGGATAAATATTTGAAAAATAGTAAACTCCTCCTAGCTGAGGCCTCCTTAGAGCAGGCCAGAGATTCCGATGGCCACGATAATGTCGGGGAACTGGCCGTTCCCACCGAAGCCATGGTCCGCCATGAGGCCATGCTGATTAATGAAGTAAGCTTAGTCTTAGCCGAAAAAAGAACTTCGCTTTCGGTCATGCGCACGGGTTTAGCCATCTTAGTGCTGCCCCTATCGGTAGCTAGCGTCCTAATCGCCATCTCCCGGTATTACGATCCTTCAAAGGTGCTTTTTCTTTTAATACCGGTTTTTACTATTAATATCTTATTGGCCGTCTTCGGTCTCTATCTTATCTTGTACTCTTGGCGTCGTTCACGGACCCTAGACGCCATCAGCCTCAGTCTTAAACAACAAAACTCCAACCTCCAAAGGTTGTGTCAGCTGATTGAAAAAGACAGGTGAGAAAGCCATGGAATCACCCCCTAAGCCCGAACAATTTCAGATCCTCTACGATCGAGGCGCCATCGCTAACAGAGTCAAAGAACTGGGCGCAGCTATCAGCGCCGATATTGCCCCCATCTTAGAACCTGGCCAGATGCTCTTAGTGGTTGGCATTCTAAATGGGGCTTTTATTTTTATGGCCGACCTCATCCGGACCATAACCGTGCCCCTGGAAATTGACTTTATCCGCCTTTCAAGCTACCAAGATAGCCAGACCTCCTCCACCGAGGTCGTCTTACTTAAGAGCTTAGAGCGCGAAATTAAAGATCGTCACGTCTTAGTTGTGGAAGATATCGCCGACGCCGGGCTGACCTTAGCTTGGTTAATCGATCACCTTAAAGAGAGAAAACCGGCCTCCATTAGGCTGGCCGTTGCCATCGACAAAAAAGCCCGTCGGGAGGTTTCTTTAAAGCTCGATTATGTGGGTTTTACTGTAGACGACGGTTTTTTGGTGGGCTTTGGCCTAGACGCTGCCCGTAAGCATCGTCAGATTCCAGATATTTGCATCTTAAACGAGACTTAATCTAGAAGTAGGCCAAACCCGCAAGAAGCCCGAAATTGAGTCCTAAAGCGAGACCGGAAGCAAGTCGGAAGTGAATCCAAAGCGAGCCCGGTAGCAAGCCGGTAGCCAACCGGTAGCCAACCGGTAGCGAGAACCCGGGCCAGCTTTAGCCTTTCACCTCAGCCAAGGCTAGGTTGTTTAGTTGTTATTTGTCTTTCATTTACCAAAAATTCTCGTAAGTGTTCGGCACCTTTGTGCTGAGCAGAGGCAAAAATTGTCCGACTCTGGACTAAAAATCTAATGTATGGTAAATTTAGAAAAGTTTAGCCGAAAATATCGGCCCGATCACGGCTCTTGCTTTTTTTCCAGGGTTTTTTTCCTAAGGCCCCAAATGGCCCATTTGGCCTGGGCTAAGACTGACAATTTACCGAAAACTTGAACTAAGTCTTTGGAATGAAAGATGATAATAACCTGCCAGAAATGTCAGACCAGGTTTAGAGTCAACCCATCCCTTATCAGGGAGGGGGGCACCAGGGTCCGCTGTTCCAATTGTCAGGCTGTTTTTACCGCCTTCCGTGGTCTGACTGATGAAACGCCCGGCTTTAGCCCGATCTCAGAGGCGGCCTCAAAAGATATCCAAGATGATATCATCGACCGCCGCATAGAGCAGCTCTACCCAAACGATCAAGATGACAATTATCGTGACGAGCTTTCCCATGATGATTATTTAGAAGATAGCGTTTCTAGTAAGCCCCATTCGCCGCCGCGCTTGACAGCCCGGCCGCCAAGGCCGGCCAAAAACAATCCCATTGGCCTAATTAAGGAAGACGGTGATGATTTCATCAGGCCGCCCTCAATTCCCAATCGCAGCAAAGCTCGATCAAATAATCTTGGCTTAGATGACGACCCATTAGCGCAGTCTTGGCCAGATCGGACTTTCCCGCTCTCAGAAATAGATAGCCAATCCGGGCCCCGTCCGTTAGAGCAGGGGGGGGCTAGCCAAGGTTATAATCCCCCACCGCCGCCACGGGCCAAAAACGACGCCCCCAGGGGCCCTCAGCCCTTAAGACCCCCTAAGCCGGCTTTTTCCAAGAGACAAAAAAAGCTCTTATTGGCTCTTTCGGTGGCCGGGGCTTTTTTGGTCATCTCAACTTTACTACTGTCGCTTGGCCCTGGCCAAACCCTTCTCCAGCCTGAGCGCTCGCCTGTCCGACCAAATCAGCACAATACGGCGGTCGCCCAGCCTGGCGGTCAGCCTAGTTCTCAGCCTAGCGCTCCTTCTGGCCAAGAGCAAGCTAGCCCCGGTCAAGAGGTCATTAACCTCATATTTTTAAACGAACTCAATACCCATCACTATCTCCAGCACCCCGAAGGCCAGATCTTAGTTTTAACTGGCCGCATCCGAAACGGCTACGACGAGCGCGTAAGCCACATAAGGGTCAAAGCCCAACTCAAAAACAGCCAGGGTCAAGTTGTAGCCGAACGCCAAGTTTTTGCCGGTAACTATCTTGAGGAAAGCGAACTAACCTCCCTTTCCATGAAAGAGATCTTAGCCCGCTTAGCCCTCCGAGGCGGCATAGGCGGCTCAAACTTAAACATCCAACCCGGCCAAGACGTCCCCTTCATGTTTGTCTTCGATAAGCTCCCCACGGACATCGCAGAATACATTATCGAGCCCATAAGTTACACCCCGGCCTCCCAAGCCTTAAGCAATTTGGGTAACCAAAATAAGCCTAGTAGCTTATAGAGCAAACCAACATGATAAGCGCTCAATTATCGCCCTCTGAAAGATTGGGATCTTTTTGGTCATCCTCAAAGGAATGGACAAGGTGAAACTTTACTCAAGCCTGGAGGCTCCCCTCCTATCTCTAGTCAAGCGCGTGGACTTTGTCCGCATGGTTGACCGCCTCTCCGGTTTTGAACCAGGTCGCACCTACGCTAAAAACAGCACCTTAGGTCCGGCTTTTGATGACCAGGAGGCTATAGCGAGTCTAGCCGTGGATCTGACGGCTCGAGCATTTACCGAGCGAGGCGATCTCATTAATCGCCAGGAGATAGTAAGTCACGTAGATTTAATCAGGTGCCGCTACGATTACGCCCTCCATCAAAAGGCCAAAGCCACCTGCTTTAATCTCATCACCCAACTATTTGAGTCGCCTGATCAAAATCACATCTTCACTAGCTCTGATCATAGGGAACTTGAGCACCTTCCGGCTCTCAAAAAGGCCCAAGAAGAAGGCTTAGGTATTGTCTACCTAATAAATCACTCTTCCCACTTCGATGAATTTATCTTTAACACCTTTATCGATCAAAATGGCCTCGGTATGCCGCTCTTTGCCGCTGGCCAAAACATGATGGTTACCCCGACTTTAACATCCCTTTTTATGCTTGGTTCCTACGTTATCGTCCGCAAGGGCGCTAGCCGGGCTTATCTGTCTTCGTTATTTCACTACTGCCAAGCCCTAGCTGAGATGGGTAAACCCCAAGGCATCTTCTTGGAAGCTTGGTCAGGCGGGGCCAGGACCAGAGACGGCTCTCTTAGATACCCTCGAAGGTTAGTCACCATCCAGGGGGCTTTAGCCGCCCGGGCCGACGTCTTTATTCAGCCAGTGGTCATAAGTTACAGCCGGGTACCTGAGGATCTAAACCTCTCTGAGGGCCGGGGGCTTTTCTCTTGGCTTACCGGTAACCACCTGATGTCCTCATTACTATGTCGCCCATGGCGGCCCTTAGCCGCCATGGCCCAAGGCCTTAAGGGCTTATTTGGTAGGACGTACGTAGGTTTTGCCCGGGGCCGACTTCTTTCGGAATTAAAAACCGAGTGGGAGACCACGCCCAAGGAACTGGCCATCGATGAATATGCCGCCCTCTACGCCATTAAAGAGATTGCCCAGGACAAAAAAATCATGTCCACCCAATTGGCGGCCTTAGCCTTAGCTAACGCTAAAGGCCGCGACCGGGATTCTTTAACAGCCGCTTGGGATCAAGGAATCGACACCATCACCAATTACCATCAGAGGGTCTTTGAAAAAGATCCTGATTTCGAAGATCTCATCCGTAAGTCGCCATCTGATGACGCCTTAAACGACGGCTTAAATTCGCTAGCCCGGCGTTCGGTCATCTCTGATAAGGGGCCCTTATGGCTTAAGCGGCCTAAAATTAAATGTAAGCACGCTCTAGCCTATTACGCCACTCACAGCGACCGAAGGCTCTATAGTCCCTCGGCTAAGGAAAACCTAGTCGTCTGCGGGGCCGGTCCTTGGGGGTTTTCCCTAGTTAACCTGGTTGGCTTAAGAACCATTAGCGACAAAAGGTTTCATAATTCCTCGCTCTCGCTCTACGACCCTTCCGAAGAAGCTATCCAGGCTCTGGCCTACGACCGGACCTTGGAAGCCTATCCGGAAACAAGACTCCCCAAAAACGTCTTCCCCTCTTTCGACCACACCGAAGCCTTCCGCAAGGCAACCGAAGTCATCGTGGCCACCTGCCCGGATTATTGCGGGGAACTTTTTAAGACCATCTTAAATTCTTCGGGACAACTTAGAACTCTCATTTTAGCTAGTAACGGCTTTGACCGCTTAAGCCACAGGCTGACTATCCAAATGGCCTGGGAGGCCGCTGTCGCCTCAGGCCGGCCTAAGCTAAATATCTTGGTTTTAGCTGGCCGCTTAACCCCCGCCGAACTCATTACCGAGCGGGGCGGCAGTTTCATCTTAGCTGGCCCGGTCACCCCTGGTCGCTCGTCAGAGGCCTCGCTATTTAAGTATAAATCCTTCGGCGTTCACCTATCAGACGATCCCATTGGAGTGCAAACCGCAGCCTCTCTGATCGAGGCTTACGCCCTCTACGGGGCTCTACTTCATCAAAACAAGGGTTTGAAGGAGACGAGAGATAAGGTAGAATTTATAAGAGAAATTAGCGCCGAAGCTAAGACCTTAGCCGTGGCCTTAGGCGGTCAGCCCTCTACCTTTGAGTCCGATAGCCCGGCTTGGCTGCCTGGCCTTCTATCGGCCTTTCTGACCAATACCGTCCACCCAACGGTAAAATTGGCCTTAACCAAAGGAACCGAAGCCCTTAAAGAGTACTTAAGCGAGCATCCCTTAGATAAGATCTGGCCAGATCAGGGCGCTGAGGGCTATTACTCCATCCATTCAGCCTACCTCATCGCCAAACACCTCTCCCTGAGTCTGCCGCACTTAGAAGCGGCTCACAAGATGTTTTGGGAGTCTTAAAATAGGCCATGGAACTATCTAAAATAGATTGGACCGACGCCACCTGGAACCCTTTACGGGCTGCTCGATAATATCAGCTGGCTGCGCCTGTAGCGTGTTGTCAAGTATTTTTTAATCAGGCCCACCCTTCCGGCTCAAGTATTAAAATAGTAAAGACGACATATTGACATCGTCTTTATAAAAGCATATAATAGAGTTTAAAGGTAGTTAATCCAATGGCACAAGTATTAGTAAATATCCGAATGGACGAGGACTTGAAAAAGTCAATGGAGCATACCTGCCAAGCGCTCGGAATGAACATGACCACGGCCTTTACGATTTTCGCTAAAAAGGTAAGCCGCGAACGGCGCATACCGTTTGAGGTGTCTGTTGACCCGTTTTACAGCGAGCGCAACATGGCCGCCATTGATGAGGCCGCCCGCCAGATTGAGCAGGGCAAAGTGGTGGTGAAAACGTTGGAAAAACTTGTGGCGATGGAGCATGAGTAAGCTGATGTTTGCCGAAAAAGCATCGGAGGATTATTTGTACTTTTAGACAAATGACAGAAAAACTGGAAAATCTCATCAATTTGTTGCTTTAAGACATTTCCCTTAAACGGCAACGACGCTATAGGCAAACCCGAACCGCTCAAACACCGCGACAGTTGGAGCCGCCGCATAGACGAAGTGAACAGGCTTGTTTACAGGATAGGTTAAAACTCTTTTGAAATATGGCCATGCCGTGGGCATTATGACGATTGAATATCATCGTCTAAAATTGCTTAAACAGCGAGAGCAGAAATAAAGTGTGGATTCACATTTCCATCATTGAAATAAAAAATCCCCGCAAAACTCATTTTTGAGCCTTGTGGGGATTATGTCCATTTTAAACAGTATGATATGCAGTTTATTCCGGCGTATACCCTATGCTTGTATCAATAACAATCGTATTCTTCGCGCTGTCCCATGTCACGCCGAAGTCAAACGCCGCCCCGATATCACGGAGCTTGAAATAGTTATTGCCGCCGATGTTGTAGGCGGTGAGGCTGACCTCCGCGCCGTCGAGCGTGATCTTCGACGTGGTGGGCG
>JAITJB010000117.1 GCA_031279155.1 Deltaproteobacteria bacterium
GTTAATCCAAAGTCAACTAATTTATCGGCTAAATTTAGGCCATGACCGCCTATTAACCTAGGATCTTTCTTAAAATTGATTTTATTGAGGCCGAGATTTGAGATTATTGGTTGGCTGGAAAAAGCCTGGCCAGGCGAAAATCGCTATATATATTTAAGCGAGCTAGGCGGGAAAATTCAAATTCTATAATATCACGAGCCAAGCTTGCTCGGCAACCAAGAATCACTAGAAAGCTGGCTAGCTTGGCTCTTAAGGGCTAGCCGGCAGGGCCTCTTGGCAGAGTTGACTTGAAGAAGAGACGGGATCGCTACCCATGAGAAGCTTTGACCAGGCGTCAAAGCAGATGGTTGAGTTTGGCCCCACAACGAGAAATCGGTCGCTATCTAAACATGGCCCGAGCAGAAGCTCTTTGAGCCAATCGTCATCGCCCTCCAAACTTTCGACCGTTAGTTCTAAGGTTTCGGCTAAGGGCCCCACGCGGTCGGCTATCACGGCTAAATCGTAGCAGCCTGTCTTAACCAGCCCGATCCGGCGGTAATGCTTAAACATCAGGCGGTTAATGCGGTCAGCTTGCCGCTTACCAAATTTTTCAACCGACTGCTGGTAAGTGGTAATAATGTTATTTTCATAGCGCAGCCAGCCAGCGGTCAAAAAATAGGTTACCGGTCTTGAGGCCAGACGCCGGGCCTCCATCGAGCCTAACAGTAAGCTTAAGCAATCATCGGCCATAGGTAGCACGGTCTGGTAGTTTCCGGTCGTAAGCCCGCAGACGCCTCCCCCGCAGTAGCCTAGGGAGATGAGGAGTTTACGGCACCTGACGGTATCAAAGATCTCCTGAATCCGAGTTCTTAGGTGTTCAGGGTTATTGTGGAGACCACCTTCGAGCCATATTACCGGGTAATCTAAGCCCCAGCGCTCCAAAGCCGTCATGATCTCATCTTCGATGGTCTTACAGGCCACAAGTATGGTATCCACGGTTTTACCTCCAACCCTAAAAGTGCCGCCCTTTTGCCTTTAGCGCGCGATAGCCCGCGAAAGGCTTAGTTAGGCTTCGTTAATCTAGGGACTAAATTCAAAAACAATCAATTGCGCTCATAAATCACCAGGGCGTTTGGTCAGAAACTTGGTGAACAAAAGTAGGTGAGCGAAATACCGAGTTTATTGTTTTCTCAATATGACTTATTATACTCCACTGTTGGATGTTTACCAAGATCCAAAAATAATTCCTAGGAAAAATCAAAGTCAAAAAGCTCTTATCCAGGCTAAGTGTAGATATTCCAGGTTATTTTAGCCTAAGGCTTGACCACCTCATACTCGGCTACAACGCAACCTTAGCCTTTGTAAAAATTGCGCCCCAAAGCCTTAAGCGGCTCTATTGAGCGCCAGCCTTCTACTATCCACGCGGTAACAGCTGTCGCTTTTGGCGTTACTCTATTGGACGACGGGGGAGGTTGGCCGAAAGTCCATTGGCTGAAGATAGCGGGCAAAAACCATTCAGCAGCCTACAATGTGGATCACTAAGGCAGCTTCACTGCCCAATGGCCACCCTTTACTGAGCCTTTGCGTTCGACAAAACCTTTCTTTTTTAAGTAAGTCAATAATGTCTTGAATTTGGTTGAGCAAATTTTCCGGCCAAAGATAATTTATAGGAAAAAAATCAAAGTCAAAAAGGTATTAACTATGCTAAGTATAGATATTCCAGGCAATTTTAGCCTTAGGCTTGACTACCTCATACTCGACTACAACGGGACTTTAGCCTTTCATGGAAAAATGGTCCCCCAAAGCCGTGAGCGGCTCATTGAGCTTTCTAGCCTCCTAACTATCCACGTGGTAACAGCTGACACTTTTGGCGTAGCTGGTAGTGAGCTCGATGGGCTTCCAGTTGAACTCTTCCGCCTTGGCCCAAAAGATCAAGCCCAAGCCAAACTTGAGCACCTTAAGTCTTTAGGTCCCCAAAGGACCGCAGCCATTGGTAACGGCTTAAACGACCATTTGATGCTTGAAGCCTCAAAGTTAGGTATCGCTATCGTCGGCCCCGAAGGGGCCAGTACTAAGACAATCGCCTCTGCCGACGTCCTATGCCCTTCCATTATCTCAGCCTTGGAGCTACTCATTTTTCCCCAAAGACTGATAGCCACGTTAAGATCGTAAGATAGCTAAAAGCCGACCATATAGTCCCATCATAACTAAAAAAAACTGGCCTGAGGAAAATTTCTTGACAAGTACAATTGGACTGGGTAAAATTAATTATCGTGTTAATTAATAAATGCCCCGTGGAGATAACCTTATGACCGCTAAATGCAGCCAACGATTAGTGGGTCGGCCCAACAAGGCCGATTCTGACGACACCAGGCAAAAAATCCTCGATGAGGCCATCTTGGTTTTTTCCCTCCGGGGAATCGCCAGCTCTACCATCAAAGAAATAAGCCAGCAAGCCGGGGTAACGCCGGCTTCGGTCTATTACCACTTCGTGGATAAACAGACCTTAGTTGACGAAACCTTAGAGTGCCACTTAATACCAGAGGTCAATACATGGTGGGAGGTATGTGGCCAGCCCCTTGACCCGGTAACCATGCTCAATGAGATGGCCAAGAAAATTTATACCGTGACCGTTAAAAAACCCTGGTTTCTGCCGCTTTGGAGCCGCGAGCTCGCTTATGAGGGGGGAACTTTAAGACAATATTTAGCCAAGAGGGTCGATGATCAACTAATGTATAAGTTTCGGGAAAACGTCATTCGCGGCCAAAAAGAGGGCTCAATAAACCCTGGGTTACTCCCGGAAATACTCTATATATCTATTATTTCCAACGTCTGCTTCCCCCTTTTACTTAAAAAGGACTGGGAGAAATTTTGGAACCGCCCCTTCGAGGACAAAACTTTGGAAAACCACATCTGGGCCATGGTTCATAGAGGCCTAGACCTACCAAATGGGAGAAAAACACATGGCAACCAACGCCGGGCCCGAAGCCGACCCCAAATCGGGGTCTGGCCCGTCGCCCCAAAAACCAGGCGAACCCGCGCCCGCCAAAAACGGCGGACCAAAGGCCGTATTTAGGGCTATAGCCGTTTTTGCCACCTTAGGTCTGATATCGGCCGTTTACTGGTTTTATTTCATGAGGCCCTTTGAGACGACTGACGACGCCTACGTGGCCGGAAATCAGATCAGGATCAATGCCCGTACCTCTGGCCAGGTGTTAGATATCTTAGTTGACAACACCGATCTCGTTGAAGCCGGGCAGTTACTGGTCCGCCTGGATCCCACCGACGCCGCCCTCGCCTTAGAGAAGGCCAAGAGCGAACTGGCCGAAGCCGTCAGGCAAATTCACAGCCTAAAAGCCCAGCGCCAGAGGCTAACGGCCTTAATAGAGGCCAAAGAGCGGGAATTAGCCTTAGCCGAAGCTGAGTACCGCCGCCGCCTCAACTTAAAAACCGGGGCTTCGGTTACGGCTGAAGAACTCGAACGCTACCGATCGCAAACTTTGGTATCCGCTGCCAACCTCAGGGCCGCCCAGTACGAGTTAGAGGTCACCGACCGGCTTTTAGCTAAGCCCGATCCCGCCGAGCACCCGCAGGTACTCTTAGCTGTGGCCAAACTCAAAGAAGCTTGGCTGGCTCTACAGCGCTGCCAGATCCGAAGTCCGGCTTCAGGCCGCGTGGCCAAGCGTTCGGTCCAGGTCGGCGCCCAAGTAAACCCCCAGGTTGCCCTTATGGCCATAATCCCCCAAGACGAGGTATGGGTGGAGGCCAATTTTAAGGAAAGTCAATTGGGCCGCGTCCGCTTGGGTCAACCGGTCACCATCAGTTCCGACATGTACGGCGGGAGAGTTGAATACCAGGGCCTGGTTGCCGGGCTAGCGGCTGGCACGGGCAGCGTTTTTTCGCTTTTGCCGCCAGAAAACGCGACCGGAAATTGGATTAAAATTGTCCAACGCGTGCCAGTTAGAATATTCATAAATAATGATGATCTTAAAAAAGCCCCTCTTCTATTGGGCTTATCGCTCAGGACCAAAATCCACGTTGAGGCCGAACTACTACCTCTCCCCCCGCCCCCCGAGGGGCCGGTCTATAGCGCCTACGAAGAGGACTACAGGGCCATGGAGCTCGAAAAGCTTATAAATCATCTTATCGAGACTAACCAGGTCATTAGCCCGCCTAACCAAGCTCAAAGTCCAATAAGTGAGGCCCAAGAGCCATGAGCGCAGGAAGTTTTTCCGATCGTCCTCCCTTAGAGGGGGCTAAACTCATTGTCCTAACCGTGGCCCTGCCGCTCGCAACCTTTATGCAGGTTGTAGACGCCACCATCGCCAATGTGGCTGTGCCCACTATTTCCGGAAACTTGGGGGCCTCATACTCCCAGGGCACTTGGATTATTACCTCCTACAGCGTGGCTAACGCCATAGTCCTCCCGCTGACTGGCCGCCTGGCCCAGAAGTTTGGGGAGGTGCGCCTCTTTTTGATTTCCACGGCCCTTTTTTCTCTGTCCTCCATGGCCTGCGGACTGTCGGGCTCTCTTACTAGCTTAGTTTTATGGCGAATCATCCAAGGCGTCGCCGGCGGCCCCATGATGCCCCTGGCCCAGACCTTACTTATGAACAACTATCCCAAAAAGCTTCAGATCATGGCCCTGGCCCTTTGGGTCATGACCGTTTCCGTCGCCCCGGTCATGGGGCCCATCATGGGCGGGATAATCAGCGATAGCTACCATTGGAGTTGGATCTTTTTTATTAACGTCCCGGTTGGGGCTCTGGTCATAATTTTATCTAGGAGCGTGCTCGCCGGTCGCGAGTCCCAAAAATCGCGCCCCAAATGGAGCGCCGTAAGTTTCGGCTTATTGACCTTAGGCGTTGGCTCGCTTCAGATGATGCTCGATCGCGGTAAAGAGCTTGATTGGTTTAATTCCATGCCCATTGTGGTCTTAGGCCTGACGGCCCTAGTGGGCATTACGCTGCTTTTAATTTGGGAAAAACATAACCCCGAGCCTTTAATCGATCTTTCGCTCTTTAAGTCCCGCAACTACTCGGTGGGCGTAGCCTTAGTCAGCTTTGGCATGATGCTCTACTTTGGCATCGTGGTCCTCTTCCCACTATTACTACAATCAAGGTTTGGCTACACGGCCACTTGGGCCGGCTTAGTTACGGCCCCGGTGGGCATTTTCCCGGTTTTATTAACGCCGGTAGTTGGACACTTAATTAGCCGCATTGACGTAAGATACATCATAACCTTTAGCTTTACGGTCTTCGCTATGGTGCTATTTTATCGATCTAGATTTTCACCTCAGGCTGACTTGGCCTTTATGCTCTACCCGCAAATAGTCTTAGGCCTAGGTTTGGCCTGCTTTTTTGTGCCCATTACCAGCTTAACTTTTATCGGCTTAAATCCGGCCAAAATTGCCAGCGCCTCGGGTATTTTTAACTGCATAAGGACTATCTTTGCGGCTATCGGGGCTTCGGCGGTAACCACCTTGTGGGAGAGGCGAGAAACCTTTCATCACGTAAGATTAACCGGTCTCGTTGACACCTATAACCCACAGACCGTTGCGGCCATGGATTCCCTCAGCTCTTTGGGTCTCAGTGAAGATCAAATAGCCGTTTTTATTAATCGCCAAATCACCAACCAGGGCTTTATCCTGGCCGGCGCCGAGTTATTTAAGCTGTGCGGGATTTTTTTCATCATCTTGATCGGCCTCTGCTGGGTGGCCAAACCTAAGCTTACGAGCCACAGCTAGCGCCATTGAGTGAATCTTCTACGAGATGGCCTTAGGCCATTGTAGGTCTTTCAAGGGGTAGGGGGTTAACCGCTCCTCAGGGGTCATTTCCGTAGGTAAGAGCGCACAAGGAGGGAAAGAATGCGGCCTTGACCACGTAGACATCGGCGGAATACTCAAAGCAAGGCGCCAGGCCAATCGCTCGGCTAAAAGAGAAAAACGGTTGGAAAAGGTCGGGGGTGAGCTAAGCGGCCTAAGTCCGATTGACGATCGAAGACATTAGCCAAAAAATTTATTATAAATCCGAGAAAGTAAGGTTACCTGAATATGGGCGAGCAAAAGACGCAAGAATTACGGTCCACGGGTGTTTTTTTACGGCATAGGGCAAGACTCAAAGTTTCGGGAAAAAATGGCTCAAGTTTAGTCATTTCTACCGTCATTTTACCAAAAAGCGCAAAAGATGTATAATATAACTGAAAATACGGTGAAAAAGTCGGCAAGTCTTTGTTTTGGCTATTCGGCATAAAGTCAAGCCAAAAACGCAGGGGGTCGGCCAAAACCCGGTAAAAATCGTCGTATACATCCAAGTTTATCCCGCCAATGGCTTCCCTTTGCCGTTTATGCAAAATCAAGACATATTTATGCGAGATGACAACATAGTCGTCAAGTATGTGTAAATAAGTCGAATATTCATCCTGATCCCGTAATTCATAGCCCGGTTGTTGGTCTTTAATCCTTTTCAAAACGCATTGAAGAATGGACATGGCTGGAGCGTAGAGACCCTTGTCCAATTTGGCCGCTTCCCGGCTATAGAAATTATAAGCGAAGCCAAGTTGAACTTTTACTTTTATCAATTTCTATAGCTTAATTTCTTAGTCGGATAAATCTACAAATTTATATTTAAAGTATCATTTTTCTCTACTATAAAAAACTGACTTTCTTAAATCTACCAGCCTACCTAACCATATTTCATTGTTTATTTTCTTTTTATTAATCAATTGATGTATACATGCCCTGACATAAAAAATATCAGGACGTTTTTTATCTCTATTATCTAGCCTTATATGGCTTAGGCGTTGACGTTATCAAATACTTCTAGATTACTGGCCAGAGTTCCTTTGATAACTTTTAATAGTTTCATCGTACTTTTTGAAAAGAGCTATCTCATCGCCTTTGGGAACAATAATATTGCCATAGGCAGAAACCAGCCTTTCGGTAACCGATGGATCATCGAGAATTATTTTGCCAAAATTAATACGAGTGGCCAGGGATATAAAAATTCTAGCATCGACTTGATGGGCGTCGATAAAGGCCTGCATGGTTTCTTTATCTGGTTTTTGGCGCAATAGTTCCATATACTGAAAATAAAGATGAAAATCACTATCAGTCAAAACCCGGCCATCAGTAAGATAATAATTATTGGGATCGCCAGAGTCTTGAGCAAATACTTCAGTATAAGATAAAAACATAAAGCTAAAGACAAAAATAAAGCAATAACAGAGCTTTTTCATGGCTTCTCCTTTGGGCGTCAGCGTCAGGCCCGGTGGCCGCTCAACTGTAATAGTCGAAAAATATGGAAATTTCTGTTTATTTTGGCTAGTATTTGGTTAGCTAGATTGGTAACGTCGCATGGGTAGCCAAAGCCAAAATTATCAGAAACATTGTGATTGTACCTTAGTTGGCCGCCCCCATTCAAGCCTAGAACTAGCCTTAAACAAGATATTGCCTTAAACAGGACCTAGCCTAAATTTAAGCCAAATGGCTAAGAACACATGATTATTAGCTGCAGCCGCCGGACCGATATCCCGGCTCTATATACCGATTGGCTCATTGAAAGACTTAGGCAGGGGTTTGTCTTGACGCCCGACCGCTTCCGGCCAGGTAGGCTTTATAAAATAGATCTAACGCGCGATAAGCTTGAATGCTTAATTTTGTGGACCAAAAACCCCATTCCCATCTTAAAAAAACTTGATATTCTGAGCCAGTATGTTCAAAATTTTTATTTTCAATATACTGTCACATCTTACGAGACAGACTATGAAAAAAACCTACCTTGCTTAGATCGAAGGCTATCAGCCTTCCAAGATTTAAGCCGCAAAATTGGCCCCGAAAGACTTATATGGCGCTATGACCCGATTATTATTGACACTATTTACACTTTGAAATGGCATGAGCAAAAATTTAGTTATCTGGCCCGCGAGCTATCTAAGTTTACCCATAAGTGCGTCATAAGCTTTGTCGATAGCTATAGGCATTTTAAGGCGCCCACTATCTCGCCAGACGACCAGATGAGTTTGGCGTTAGTCTTAGCTTTAAAGGCCAAAGAAAATGGACTAAAAATCACCGCCTGCGCTGAACCAATTGATTTTACCCGAGCCGGCGTCCATCCGGCCAGCTGCGTTGACCGAAATCTCATTGAGCAATTGACCAAAAAGACTATCCCGGGTAAAAAGGACCCTGGGCAGCGCCGGGAATGCCGTTGCGTAGAAAGCCGAGATATTGGCGTCTACAATAGCTGCATTCAAGGCTGCGTTTACTGTTACGCAACCACCAACCGAGCCCGCGCCCAGGCCAACTACCTATCTCACGATCCCTTCTCCCCCACCCTTATAGGTAGGCCCTTAGGCTCTGAGACCATCATAGAGGTTTTAGGCTTAAGCCTATCAAAGACGAGGCCTTAGCCTTCTAGAAAGCGAGATATGAAAACTAAGCACTTATACCAAAGCCCCATAGGACTATTGGAGATGACGGTAGAAGATCAAACCTTAACTTGCCTAGACTTCGTTATCGGAGGCCCAAATTTTACCCCGCCTCCTTTAGATTCGTTAGTAAGCACTGTAATAAATGAGCTCAATGAGTATTTCTTAGGCCAGCGGCAAAACTTTACCTTTAGCTTTAAAGCCACAGGCTCGAGTTTCCAAGAAGTGGTCTGGCAAGACTTGGTGACCATTGCCTACGGGGAAACAATTACCTATAACCAGATAGCCACCCGGATCGGGCGCCCTAAGGCGACCAGGGCCGTAGGCAGAGCCGTTAACCAAAATCCCTTATCTATTGTCATCCCCTGCCACCGAGTTATCGGTACCAGCGGCCACTTGACAGGTTACCGAGGCGGGCTAGATAAAAAAGCCTATCTTTTGGATTTGGAAAAATATTATAAAGCTCAATGAGTCTTAAGGAGCGGGTCAATAGCCTGAGCCGTGGTCGGCTCTAAGCCATCAATTGGTTCCAGCATGGATGTTAGATGCCTGGCCATCTCGAAAAACTGCTTGGCCAGCTTTTTGGCCGACTCATTTCCTATCCCATAGTCCTGCGGTCTTTTGGCTGCCAGCTCCAGGGGGATTACCCTAAAAAACCTCCCCTTTTTGTCCGCGCCCTTTTGGCAGTAAGTCGGAATGAGCCGGAAAGGCCCGATGGTCCGCCGGCCGTCGGCCTCGATAGAAAGCTGAACATCTAAGATCAGGCCCAAATCCGTATAGGGAAAGGGCTGACTGGTGATAAAATTTCCTAGGCTATAGATAACCGCCTGAGAGGGCCGGCCGCCCTTCCCGGCCAGATAGATCAAGGGCTGGACCACATGGGGATGGTGGCCAAGAATCAAATCCGGGCCGGCTTGACCCGGGGCCCGGCCCCCGGCTAAGAGTTTACTTACCAATTCCTTTTGTTCAGAGCTAGGCTTACGCTGATACTCGTTACCGAAGTGGAGAGATAAGATAACAAAATCAGCCCCTTGGTCCCGCGCTTGAGCCATATCCCGAAAAATGAGATCAAGATCGATTACGCCCAGCCGCCACTCCTCGCCAGCTTTGGGCGGAGCCCGCCCGTTTAAGCCGTAGGTGTAAGCTAAAAGCGCTACCTTAATGCCGTTATGGACGCTAACGAGTCTAGAAAGCTTGTCATCGGGGGAAGCGTAAGCCCCTATGTATTTAAGGCCGGCAGCATCGACAGTCTTAAGAGTTCTCTCTAAGCCCGACCAACCTCGGTCCAGAGAATGGTTGTTGGCTACCGTTACCGCCGTAAAGCCGGCTTTTCTAAGGCCTGATGCCAGTTCATCTGGAGCGTTAAAATTAGGGTAGCCAGAAAACTTCCGGTCAGCTCCGGCCAAGGGATTTTCCAAATTAGCGATGACTAAATCGGCTTGCTTCAATAAGCCGGCCACATGCTCGAAGGGCGGCTGGAAATCATATCCTGCGTCTGTTGCCGCCGAGCGGCGAAGGCTATCGTGAATGAGGACGTCGCCTACGGCGATGAGTTTTAAGCTACAGCGTTTACCCCTTAAGGCCGCTGGCCGACTGAAGCCTAATTCCAGCTTCAGTCCTTTGAGATCAAAGAGCTTATCGAAACTAAAGGACTCAAGCTTTTGGGTGAGCGAGCCTTCGGCGTAAGAAGTAAAACCAAAACCCCCCAACAAGGCCGCTACGATGGCGGAAACTATGGCCAAGCCCCTTAAGCGAAATAAAATTCTAGCCCTCAAAAAACTAATAACAATTTTTTTACCCGTCATCGTCAAATGATCTTCCTACAATAGACTCTTTTTGATTAGGATCGCGACCTTGACCCCTTTCAAATTTTAACACGATCCGAACTATTAACCAAATATATGATATAAAGTCTTAGGGGCGAACGACCGCATCAAATTATGAGGACAAATTGATGCGGGCGCTCTGAAGGGGTTATCCAAGGTAGGGCGGGTTCAGTAGGTAGATTAGCCGAGAGCCCGGATTTAAGCATGAAGAGCTTAAATCCGGGCTTTGATTTTGGGGATATAATGATTTTAAGCTTTAAGTAACTTTATCTCGACGGCTAGAAATAGCCGCCTATACCTAACCCCCCAACCGGTAATCGGCGGAAAACCTAGGCAATTGGAAGTAAACCCGCAATTAACCGGGTAAATCCGGCTTGGCGAAAAGCCCTCGCCTTTGGCGTCTTCTTGCCGCAAGAACTTCTTAGGGCCACTAATTTCTTGGTCTACCAATTATAAATAGCTAATATTCATCATCATATGCAACAATAACATAATTATATATATAAACCCTAAATTTATACGTAGCATTATAAATAACTTGGCCATCAGGTGTATGGATCCAAACCCTGAACAATCTGTCGCTATATGGTTTATATCCATAACCAACCAGGCCTGGTTTTATATAAGCTTGTTGTTCGGGTTCCCCAGCCATATCGACAAGTCGTTGGAAAGAAGTTTGGTTTATGTATATATGTACGTCGAATACGTAAACATCGTTACTAGGCTTTGGTGTGGATAACATATACAGGGTCTCTAAAATCATCGGACCGTTGGGGATACAACCAATAAAAAATAATAACGATATGCATAATATGACGATTTTCTTCATATATAAACCTAATTTTAAAGGCTATAATCAAAGATTCGGGATAAACCAATGAATTATTACATATTAATTACGTAAGCGAGTTATTATGCGAGGGTATAAAAGAATATAATTTGCGAAACTCTTCTCGGTCCGGGAAAACAAGGCCGATCATTGCGAGACCCGGCGCACTTCCGCGACGAGACAAGGGGCGCTCTCGTAAAATGTCTCGCCAGGACGGTTTAGGCCTATCATTGCGTAAGGGCACGACTGAGAGCGAAGGTCAAATATGAGCAACCTACAAAAAGCCTAATTTATCGAAAATCCTGTTTTTAAGTTCTTGAAATAACAGATAAAATTTTAGGTTTTTTTTAAATCGCTCAAGTTTGTCTTGACAAAAAGTTTCTAATTTTGATATATAGTAGTTTAATTTATAAAACAGCATTAATATTAATTGAAAAACAATTAACAATATAAATCTATCCAATATTGCGTCTAAACATCCAGCCAGAGAGCAAGATAGTCACAACGCCAATCACCAAAAGCGGCCAGGCATTGGCTAGGACTACATCTAAAGGGATATCTTTTAAAAATATGCCTTTTAACAGCACCACGCCGTGTTTCATGGGATTGAACCACATGACCTTTTGCAGCCACAAGGGCATGTTTTCAAAGGGCGAGGCAAAGCCCGATAGGGCGATAGCCGGGACCATAAACATAAAGGCCCCTAAAATAGCCTGCTGTTGGGTTTTAGCTATCGAGGAGATCATTAGACCGAAGCTGACAACGGAAAAAGAAAAAAGTATGATGGTCGCCAAAAGTAAAAAGTATGAGCCCCGAAAGGGAACGGCGAAAAATATTCGACCAACGGCGTAGATGATGTGAGCGTCAAAAACCCCGATGAGCACTGCCGGAAATAGTTTACCGATCAATATCTCAGCCGGCCTAAAGGGCGTAACCAAAAGCTGCTCAAAGGTCCCCATCTCCTTTTCCCTAGCTAGAGATAAAGCCGAAAAGCTCATGGTCATGATGAGAGTTATGATGACCACCAATGAAGCGATGGTACCCCAATGGAACTCGAGGTTGGGATTAAACCTATGCCGCTCAATGACCTCAAAACCTCTGGCCGTCTGATCGCCTAGCTCAAAGGCGTAGTTGTTGATAATTTCTGCTAAATACCCGTCAACCACCTGGGCGGCGTTGGACTTGCGGCCATCGTAGATAGCCTGGAGACTAGCTCCGGAGCGGTCGTGGATTTTTCGGGAAAAATCCCCTGGAATATGGACGGCCAAGATGATGCGCTGCTCATCGATGGCCTGGACAAACTCCTTGGAATTAGTAACAAACTTAATATCGGTAAACTGCGAACTGGCGGCGATCCTTAGGGCTATCTCATGGCCGTGGTGACCTAAGTCCTCGTTAAGAATCATTAAAGATACGTTTTTAACTTCTAAGGTCGCGGCAAAGGCAAATAACAAAAGCTGGACCAAGGGCGGGGTGACCAACATCTGCCGGCCCCAGGGATCCCGAAAGATGACTAGGAACTCTTTGACGATGAGCGTCCAAATTCTAAAAAAAGATGCCAGCATTTACTATCCAAATCTAGAGTCCATACTTAATCTTAAATTTAAAGTAGATTTATCAATAGACTTTTTTGACTATCTTCCTGGAAGTTATCATAAAAAATACGATCGCCACCACTGACATGGCCAAAGCCGACCTAATAAAAAGTGGCCAGACGTCGCCGGCCAGAAAAATGGTCTGAAGGCAGGGCACAAAATACCTAGCCGAGACGGCGTAGGTCACGGCTTTGATGGGCATGGGTAGAGAGTTTATCTCAAAAACAAAGCCTGAAAGCATAAAGGACGGCAAAAATCCTGTTACCATTGCCCATTGAGCCGAATAAAACTGATTTTTGGTAACGGTTGAAATAAGAAGTCCCTGACCTAAGGCGCCTAAAAGGAAGACCGAGCTTATGGCCACCAAGGCCAACATCGAGCCCCGGTACGGCACTTGATACCAAAAGACGGCTACGGCCCAGGTAAAGAGCATCGAGACGATGGCTAGAAGGTAGTAGGTTAGGATCTTACTTAAGATTATCTGGTTGATGGTAACCGGTGTAGCCAACAAAGCTTCCATGGTTCCCCTCTCCCACTCCCGAGAGATGACTAGGGAGGTCAGCATGACGCCGATTAAGGTCATGACGATAGCCAGAGATCCAGGAATCAGATAATTGCGGCTCTTGAGCTCAGGGTTATACCAAAACCTCGATTCCACATTGATTAAGGGCTTAGATTGGCAGTTACCTTGATCGCAATTTAGGTTGGCTAGCCAGCTCTTAAGGGCTCCCATGGCGTGATTTCTGACAAATAAGGCGCTATTGGATTCTGAGCCGTCAGTGATTATTTGAACGCGAGCCGGACCATCGCCAAAGATCCCGCGCTGAATATCAGCGGGGATGATGACCAGACCACGGAAGCGCCCGGTCGTTAAACCCTCATCTAATTCGGCGCGATTGCGAGAAGTTACGACATCAAAGTACTTTGACCTTGTAAAGCTAGAAGCCATCGAGGCGCTTTCGCGATCGCTACCTTCGATAACTAAGCCTAACCTGGTGGTGTTACTATCTAAGTTTACGCCATAACCGAAAATAAAAAGAAGAATTATTGGTAGGACAAAGGCGATCATCAAAGCCGCCGGGTCGCGGACTATCTGGATAAATTCTTTTCTGACCAGGGCCCGGACGATTTTCACCTCAAAGCCTCCCGTTAGCTCGGCTCTTATGGATCAGGGCGATAAAAGCCTCTTCCATGGTGATGCTGCCGGAAGCATCAGCCATGGCCTTTAAGTCATCAGGCGTACCTGAGGCGATATCTGTTCCCTGGTAGACCAAGGTCAGGCGATCGCAGTATTCAGCCTCGTCCATAAAATGGGTGGTGACCATAACCGAAACGCCTAAGGCGGCCAAGGAGTTAATGTGTAGCCAAAATTCCCGGCGGGTGACCGGGTCTACCCCTGAGGTTGGTTCATCTAAAAATAAGACGTCTGGTTGATGCATAACCGCGCAGGCCAAGGCTAAGCGCTGCTTAAACCCCAAGGGCAGAGTCCGGGCCGTCATGCCTAGGTAATCTTTAAGATCGAAGATAGCGATCATAAATTCTACCCTGGCCTTGCGGTCGCGCCCCCTAAGCCCGTAGGCCCCGGAAAAGAACTCCAAATTTTCCTTGGCGCTTAAGTTCTCGTAGAGGGAAAACTTCTGAGCCATATAGCCTAGCCGTCCCCTGGCCTTAGCTGGCGCCCGCCTTAAATCGATTCCAGCTATCAAAGCGAGACCTAATGTTGGCCTCAGAAGGCCGCACATCATTTTAAAGACCGTGGATTTACCGGCGCCATTGGGCCCTAAGAGGCCAAAAATCTCCCCGCGCTTAATGGAAAAACTAAACCCGCGAACAGCCGTAAAATCGCCAAACTTTTTTACTAGCCCCTTGGCTTCTACGACCACGGCCCCATCAGATGGTTTGGCTTTTGAGTGACTCGATAAAGCCGATTGGCCGTGGGCGCCGCCGCCCAATAAATCGATAAAGGCGTCTTCAAAATTGGGATTAGTTAACTGATAGCGGCCATCAGCTAAAAGCTCTTTTTTTGGGGGCGTAGCCCCCGAAGTTACCACCCTGATGCCGCCGCCCCAAATGAGTCCGTCTACGACGTCTTGGCCCTTAAGTAGATCTAAAAGGACCTTCCGGCGCTCGCTAGCCGGCACCCCCTCGATAAACCAACTCCGACCTGAGGTCCGTCCTACGAGATCCCCCGGGGCCCCGGCAAAAAGGACGTAGCCCTGGTTTAACAAGATGACGGAAGCGCATTTTTCAGCCTCATCTAAGTACGATGTGGCCCAGACAACGGCTAAGCCGCCGCCGGCTAATTGTTCAACCATACGCCAAAGCTCACGCCTTGACACGGGATCCACGCCAACGCTCGGCTCATCGAGTAAGAGGACCTTTGGCGATCCCATGAGAACGCAGGCTAGGCCGAGCTTTTGTTTCATGCCCCCGGACAGCCTTCCAGCTAACCTACCAGTGAAGGCCCCAAGGTCAGTAAATCTCAATAACTCCTCAAACCTAGGCCCACGCTTTGCTCTATCTATACCCCTTAGATCGGCGTAGAGGTTCATATTCTCTAGGACGGTTAAATCCTCATAGAGCCCAAATTTTTGCGGCATATAGCCGCAGATAGCGTGGACTTTATCGGACTCGCCGAAGGGATCTAAGCCTAAAACGCTCACCTGGCCACGATCGGGGTCCAATAGACCGCACAGAAGCCTTAAGAGAGTGCTCTTACCAGCCCCATCTGGCCCGACTAAGCCCGTAGTTTGGCCGCTGGCTATGAGAGCGCTGACCTCGTTAAGAGCCGGTCGGCTTTGGCCCTTAAAGGTTTTCTTAAGGCCTGAGATGAGTATGGTTGCCGCTTCGGTCACCAGATCACTTCTCGTGACTAGGACCGGTTGGGGAGGGAGAAAGTTGACCGGGAGCAAGATTTCCGGGAGAAAGTTGACCGGGAGGAGATTGGCCGCCTTCAGCTTGGGGCTCATTAGGGGCCTCTAAAGCGGCTTCGTTTAGCTCATTTAAAGGCTCTTTTAAGATGGTAACGGTCACCGGCATGCCTTGCCTTAGGCCGCCATCGGGCTGACTTATGACGATTCGGAGGCGGTAGACCAGATCGGTTCTCAAAGCCGCCGTCTCCACGGCCTTGGGGGTAAACTCAGCTTTAGGCGAGATAAATCCCACCTTCCCTTCGTAGCGCCCCTGGGAGTCGGTAGTGACGATAACCTTTTGGCCTGGCCTAACTAAGCCTAAGTCCGGCTCATCTAAGTAGGCTCGGACCCAAACCGGAGAATCTAGTGAGACGGTATAAACCGTCTCCCCGGCGCCAACCACTGATCCGGGCTCGCGGACTCTGGTCAAAATGACGCCAGAACTAGGGCTCTTTAAGGTGGCGTCGTTTAGGTTGGTAACCGCCGCCGCCAATTGGGCCTTAACCGTGTCCAGCCTAGCTAGGAGCTCGGCTCGCAGAGTTGAGGCTTCATCGTAATCGCTTTCCGAAATCGATCGGTTTTTTAGTAAACTCGAGAGTCTTAGGAGGTTTTTCTCAGCGTTAGCTAACCGGGCTTCGGTTTCCCGGATTTGGGCTTCGTGGATGGCAATTTCATCTAAAAAGGGTTGTTTATCTAAAGTAGCCAGCTCTTGACCCAAAACAACCGTATCGCCCTCCTCAAGTAGCATCGCCGACAAGCGACCAGGGACCCTAAAGCCCAAGGTCAGTTCCCTGATATCGACATTACCGTACAAGACTAATTGGGTTTCATCTTTTTGAGATATGCGCTCGCGTCCTAATTGCCAGCCAACTAAGATGGCCAGCAAAATAACCAGTATAATTACCTTTTTAACCACTTTAACCTTACTATTTATAGCCTTTTTTAAACCTTATGGACGACAAAAGTCACTACGCCCCAGATAACCGTGTTTTCGTTGTTGGTAATATCCATTTCGGGATAATCGGGATTTTCTGGGACCAAAAAGACCTTCTCGCCTTTGATTTTAAGCCGTTTGACCGTAAGCTCCCCATCCCAAGCGGCGATGACAATTCGGCCAGAAGCCACTTTCTTGGAGCGATCCACCACCAATAGATCGCCATCGTTAATGCCAGCCCCACTCATGGAGTTACCGGAGACCTTGAGGAAAAAAGTCGCAGCCGGGTTTTTTACCACTAAGCGCTGGAGATCGAGGAAGTCTTGGACATAATCTTCGGCTGGCGACGGAAAGCCGGCTGAGACTGACTCAAGGTAGAAGGGAGAACCATCAGCCCGATCAGCCTTCACGGGCTCGGGGAAGAAGACCGTAACTTTAACTTGAGGCTCTGTTTTATCCTGAAATCCCATTTGAATTCCACCTACAGCGAAGTAGCTCGCTAATTAGTCTAATAATAAACTAGTTTTAAACGAAGAGTACGGGGCAATGGTATATTAAAAGCCGTTAAAATAGCTCTTTGATGTTTTATTAATGGCATTATGTACTCTATATTATCTATACGAAAAAATACCATAAGCCTAGATGCTTAAAGCCAAAGGCGTTTATAGCATATTTTATATTGTCTATTTTTAATTTTTCAACCATTTCAATACGCTTATCCACCTTAGAAAAGTCATGTCTGGCCTATCACAAGTCACTTAGGACGGCCGCCTAACCTGGCCACGGTTATAGCCAGCCTGATAGGATAAATTATAACTGATTTTCATTGATTTTTCAAGAAAATTTGCGTGTCGATACTATAAAATAAAAGTAATTTTAGTAAAAATAACCGCCATTTCTAGGCGACGAACTATCACAGAAAAAACTTCCTCAGTCAGCTAGCCGCCTGTCTACAGCCAGATCTTGGCGATTAAAAAGGCTTTGATAATCGCCGTATAGCCACTGGTGGGCCTCAGAGGATCTGATAATGACCGGCATGCGCTGGTGTATGTCAGCCACATAGTCATTAGCTTTGGTCGTTATTATGACCAGGCGATCTGGCCAATTACCGGGCGAATCTGGAAAATTTTGAAAAAGCCCGGCCATCAAGAGTACTGGCTGATTTTCTAAGAAAAAGAAATACTTAGTCTTTATTTGACCGCGCTTCTCCCACTCAAAGTAGCCAGACGATGGGACTAAACAGCGGCCAGAGACTAGAGGGCCTCGCCAGGTGGGGAGAGTAGAGGCTGTCTCAGAGCGAGCGTTTATTAAAAGGCCGGGTTTTTTGGCCTTGCCTCCCTTGCCTACCTTGGGCCAGAGAACGGGAAAGCCCCAAAGGGCGGCTTGAGCCTTAAAAGACTTGTCAATCATAGAAGTAAAAATGGGTACAATATCAGAGGGAAAGATCTCGCCTGAAGTTTTTAACTTGACCCCAAATCCCCCAAGATTTTGTGTTCCCTCAAGATTTTGTGTTCCCTCAAGGTTTTGTGTTCCCTCAAGGCTTTGGGCTAGCGCGCTAATGGCTAAAGTGACATTGTTACTCGGGCCTTTTAAGTCTACAGCCTGGAAGCGACCACACATATTTATCCTATTTTGGACAAGATATACCCTACAACATTTATCGTCGGCTTAAGAGACTTATTTGAACGTAAGTTATCCTAGGCTCGGTGGGATCGGTTTTTAAGGACTCAATGTTATTGATGGTCGCCAATAGATCAGCCTGGAGCTGACGCCTTTTATCCTGATCCGTTAAGACCTCCGGGCCGGCTGACTTAGTCAGACGAAAGATAAAATCCCTTATTAAGACTATTTCATTGTCAATCAAGTTTTCATCTGAGCTGTCGCGGTAATGGAGAATAATTTCCATTTCCAAAACTAAATTTTCACCACTGGGCTGATTGAGCATGATGGTGAATCTTTTGAGCTGTTTTTCGCCGGGCATGGCCACATAAGAGCCGGTTAAGAACTCGGGCTCAACGACTAAAACTCGGCTCTGGGGCGTAGTGGGGATGGATCGGAAGAAAATACGGTAAAGAGCATAGAATAATCCCAAAATCACCAGTGAGACTGTGGCCAAGACGATAAACATCTTATATTTTGGGATTTTTTTGACGGTAGGGCCTTGGGGCGGCGGGGTTGGTTCCGGAGTCTCAACTACCGGCGGCGGCTCTTCGGGCTTGGGGGCCTCAACCGGTTGGTGGGTGGCCTCGGGGCTTATGTGCTCGGCTTCTTTTTTAGCCTGATCAAAAATACCGTCTAAATCGAGCTCGACCTTTTGGGGGACCGGGGCATCGCCATCGCCATCCATTAGGCTCTTTAAAAAATCATTTCGGCCTTGGTCCGTTCCGTCACCGGCGGCCCGGCTCCGCCTCTCCGGGGAGGCAGAAGGTGGCGACGCGCTCTGGCCGCTAGAAGCGGGATCGGGGTACTGGCCAGGGCTCCTAGGCTTAAGCTCCCGGGGTTCCGGGGTTTGGGAATCATCTGGTGCAGAACTTACTGAATCACCAGCCCCACTAACAGAATCGTCTACTTGAGGGTCAATTGCTTGGCCGTCGGTCCAGTCTTCTTGGGCGTTAAGGGGGCTAGAGGCTACAACTGACTGGCTACTAGATGGAGGGATGGCGGAATTTTGAGCGGAATTTTCAGCCGCATTTTGGGCGCCAGTTGAACTAGCCCAACTGCCGGTTTCGGCAGGCGAGTCATCTTGACTATCGCCTAAGGCTTTTTCCCAATCATCGGGCGGGTTTTCATTCCAGCTGCCTTTAGGTAAGCTATCATCATGCAAACTTTCTTCTTGTAAGCTATCTTCAGGCGAACTGCCCCCATGCAAACTGCTTGGGGCAAGGGCCACAGCGTCATCGGGCAACATCTCAGGGGATGACTCAAAATCATCTTCGGTTTGATCTTTTTGAGCCGTATTCTGGGCAGTATTTTGGCTTGGAACATCGTCCCAATCGTCGGCATCGGGATCAAGCGGCAAGTTGTCCCAATCGTCGATAGCTTGAGCTTTTTTCCCTGGGTCGTCCGACAATATCCGGCTCCTTGGCCATTATGGTCTAAGCTAAATCATTTAGGCTATGAGCTAGTTTGGCTTTCAGCCAGCTTGCGATCGAAGTACCTTGAAAGTTTTCCTCTGAGCTTGATGACGCTTTTGGTGTGGATCTGGCTGATGCGCGATTCTGTATAACCCATGACCTGACCGATCTCCTTCATGGTCAGTTCCTCATGGTAATAGAGGGTGACCACTAACCTTTCCTTTTCCGGCAAGCTATCGATGGACTCCACCAACAACAGGCGGACTTCTTCTTGGCCCAGGAGAGTTAAGGCGTCTCGATAGTTTTCGTCAGCTAAGACCTCATAGATGCCTGTCGGCTCGCGGCCGTTAGGCGTCTCGATCCGGAAAGCTTCTAAATCGAGCATGTTAACTGAGCTGACCTCATCTAAGAGTTTGTGATAAGAGGCTATATCGATGTCTAAGGCCTCAGCAGATTCCTCATCCGTGGGCGGGCGCCCTAAGAGAATTTCTAGCCTGCGCCAAAGGCGCTCAAGGTCGTTGGCCTTCTTGCGAACCGTGCGAGGCACCCAATCTTGGTTCCTAAGTTCGTCAATCATGGCGCCTTTAATACGAAATTCGGCATACGTCTTAAACATGATGCCGCGCTCTGTCTCAAAGCGGTCGACAGCATCAATCAGACCCATGACCCCGGCGCTGACGAGATCGTCTTTGACAATGTGATCAGGGAGCCTCGAAGCCAAGCGGTCGGCTAAGTACTTTATCAAAGGCGAGTACTGCTCGACGTAGTTGGTCTTATCGGCCATGCTCAGCTTCTGCCAGCTAGGCTTGTCGGCACGGGAACCGTAGGCCTGACGCTCGCTCATCAGTCCACCGCCCGCTCAACGGCCACTAGACGATTTAAAAACAGAACCAAACCTCCGGCGCCAAAAGCCGGGGGCTCCCGACCGATCAAGTAGCGGGCCAACTCCGTCACCCGCAAAGAGGCCGGACAATCAGGATAAAGTATATAAAAAGGCGTCTGTTTGCGGACCGAAGCCGGGACAGATTCATCGTATGGAATATATCCGGCCAAGTCAAGGGAGACTGAGGTCAGATATTGACCAGCAACATTACTCATCAGTTGAAAAACGGCCTTAGCTTCTTTGGGTCCTGTGACCATATTGGGTAAGAGATAAAAACCGCTCTGCTTATGCTTGGTGTTTAAGGCTTTTATCAGGGCATAGGCGTCAGTAATGGAGGTAGGCTCGTTATTTAAAATAACTAAGCGCTCCTGGGCCACGAGGTTAAAGAATATGACGTTAGGCCCAATGCCGGCGGCTGTATCGATGAGCAGAAAGTCCAAATCCTCTTGCCACTGTTCAAATTCCGCAATGAGCCTAGCTTTCTGGGCTTCGCTTATCTCATTAAGCTCTAAGATGCCGCTAGCCGCAGGTAGTATACTTATGCCCTTCGGGCCTTTGAGAATAATCTCTTTTAAGGTCTTCTCGCCCTTGAGCCAGTGGTGGATAGTGACCTGAGTCCTGAGGCCCAAGAGGACATCGGTGTTAGCCAATCCTAAATCAGCGTCCCATATTAAGACCTTGCGGCCTAGTCCGGCCAAGGCCAGGGCTAGCCCTAAGGTGATATTACTTTTACCTACCCCGCCTTTGCCGCTAGATACGGTTATGACCCTGACGGGTTTACCGGCGGGGGCGGCTTTTGGCGGACTGGCCTTAGAAGCCGCAGAGGCTGGTTTTTCGTTGGCAGCACTGCTAGCTTTAACTACCGGCTTGGGGGCGCCCGAGCTGGAAGCTCCCGGTTTACTTACCTCAGGAGGCTCTCCGGGTTTGGGAGGCTTAGCTGGCTCAGAGCTAGGCGCCGCAGGCTTTGAAGCCTTAGCCGTCTCAGAGCCTAAGGCCGCAGGCTTGGGAGCATCAGGTTTTGAAGCTTTAGCCGGCTCAGAGCTTGGGGCCGCAGGCTTGGGAGCATCAGGTTTTGAAGCTTTAGCCGGCTCAGAGCTTGGGGCCGCAGGCTTGGGAGCATCAGGTTTTGAA
>JAITJB010000121.1 GCA_031279155.1 Deltaproteobacteria bacterium
AAGCATCAGCCTGCGGAATATACCAAAAACCTTAGTCCTTGGCAAGTAAGAGATTTCTTGGGGCTAGCCTACCTGCGCTTAAAAGAGCCTAGCCTAACAGAGCATATCAGGGCCTACCAGGGCTAACTCAAAGGCTTGGTCAGCCAAGCTAAGTAAGACGGGCCAAGGGGCCCGAAAACGGTTAATCATAACACTTTTCTGACATTTTTTATATATATTTTGTTTCGGTTGAGATGGGATTTTTATGCCGGCGCCCTAGTTTTAGACTGCCGCAATGATGGCATTGAATTTGCATAATTTGACTGCACCGGAGTTTGTGGGCAATAAGTGCCTAACCGGACATAGCGGAGGATTGAACCATGGATAGTCAAAACGTATTGGGCCAACCGAGCGAGGCGGCGGAACGCCTGCCTTTAGTTGATCCGGACTTAGACTTGGTCATAGAAGGCGAAAAGCTCTTTGGCGAGGGATTGGTGGCCGAGGCCTTAGATCTGTTCCAAAGAGCCATAGATCAATGCCAAGGTAATGTCCAGGCTTGGAATAACTTGGCCGTAGCCCACATGGCCGAAGGCGATAGCCTTAAAGCTAAGAACTGTCTAAAGCAGGCCATCGAGCTTAAGCCGGACTTCTTGGAGGCCCGTTTTAATCTAGCTGAGATCTATAGCGTGGAAGGCAAATTCAGCGGAGCCGTTAAAGAGCTTCAGACTATTTTGTCCTTTAAGCCCGACGATCTGCCCTCCATTAGGCGCCTGGCCCAGGTCTTCATCAGCATGGGTAAACCCGACAAAGCCAAGACCCTTTTAGATAACTCCGATAATGTCGGGGCCATGAAGGCCTTTATAGATTCCCTATGGCTGGGCATTAAATTTTATACCATGGCCGAAGGCCTGTCGATCCGCGAGAGGCTGGAAAAATTGATGCTAGCCGTCTTAAAACTCATCGACGGGCAAGATGGCCGCAGCCAGAGCTACCGCTTGGTTGGTTTTGATTCCGATAGCGGACGAGAGGTCGTTCTCGAGGGGCTTGTTGATAACTTTTACTACCAGGAGTCCAAAGAGTTTAGAGACGACTCCCAGGCCCAAAAGCCGGAATTGATATTAACCATCGGCGATCACGAGGACTGGAAAGTCTTCCGGGCGGCCCTCCAGGCCGAGATGCGGGCTGAGGGCGGCTGCTTAGGCGACTTTACCCAATCAAGAAAGATCTTAAAGCGCGATGGGCGCTTCCAGCGCTATAACCTTGAGTCGACTTTGAAATACTTTCAGGCGAACGTTGGCCCATGCGATTGCCACGTAGTCAGGTCGGTTTTGGTCTGAAAGTACCCCCCCCATGGGAGATAATATGTCCTTTAATCCCAACACGCTACTAAATAACCCGGCCAACATTTTGGCTATCAGGGGGCAGGGGGTGAACGTTTCCAGCCAGCCGCCGCCCAAGGAGGCCCCGCCTCCGGCGCCTGTTGTGGCGCCCCCGCCTTACGATAAAGCCCTATATGAAAACGCCTTTGGCCGGCTTGGTCTTATGAACATCAATAACGTCGCCGATTTAGGTTGCGGGGTTGGTAATTTTACCGGCGTAATGGCCTCTCGCCATCAAAGGCCAGAGGTCTATATTGGCGTTGACATGAGCCACGCGGCCATCCAAACGGCTCGGGCCGCTTATCCGGGCTGGAACTTTATTTACGGCGACTTTACCGCCCCTAACGTCAGCCAGCAATACGAGCGCTTCGAGGCCTTTTTGTTTCTTAACGTCTTTGACGTCATTGAAAATGAGATAAGTGTAATCGAAGGGGTTCCCAGCCAAAAGCCCATACTTTTTTCTATGCCTAGGCTACCTATTGAGGGCTCTTTGAGGTATTATGAAGACATCAACGCCCTGAGGGCGCGCTATTCCAATTACCTCAGCATTAAAAGCGTCGGTCGTCTAAACATCTCTAGCGGTCAGTATTACATGGTGGTCGCGGAGCGTTGGTGAC
This sequence comes from Deltaproteobacteria bacterium, assembly GCA_031279155.1. GTDB lineage: Bacteria > Desulfobacterota > Desulfarculia > Adiutricales > Adiutricaceae > JAISWF01. The sequence continues at coordinate 1,976 of JAITJB010000121.1, forward strand.
GGAGGTGACGGTTTTAAGCGAAAAAAAGAGGGCTCAGGCCAATAGGGTTCTATCTCTATGTGAGAGCCATGGGGTGGAGATCCTGGCTCATTTCTATCAGAGAAGTGAGGTCAAAAATCTAGCCCACTTTGTCGGCGGCTCGAGATATCTCTACGATCGCGTCTTAAAGACTAAGGCTAGAGCTGTCTTAGTCTGCGGCGTGCGCTTTATGATCGAAGCTATGGAGCGATTGAGGCCAGATCTGGAAATCTTAGTACCAAGAGCTGACGCCCAATGCCCCTTTAGCCAGATGGCTAACGCCTCGTCAGTTGAATCTATCCGCCGGGAAGCCCACAGCGGGCTGAGGCCAGTTGTGGTAGCTGACATTAAGGCTTCGGCTGAAGTTAGAGAGCTCGCCGATCTATCGCTAGTAACTGATACTCTTTCGGATCATGATTTTGGCTTACGGCCCGTTTACGTTCTGCCGGCTCTATCGGCAGGCGATCCCGATAAGACAAACCATATAGACTGGCCTTCGGCCCAATGCCAGGTCCATCGCCAGGTAACGGCCGAAGATGCTTTAGCCGTTAAGCGCCCTCACATGAAATTAGCCGTAAATTCCTTGTGCCAGCCTCAACTAAGGGCTATGGCCGACTTTGTCGGCGATAGCCAAGCTATTTTTGATTGGTGCGCTAAATGCCCTGATAGTCAGTTTTTAATCATCTGCGAAACCGGCTTGGTGGAGAGCTTAAGGCAAGCCTTCCCCATGAAAGAATTTTTTGAGAGCGAAGTTGAGGTTTTCTGTCCCAACATGAAACTAGTCAACATTAAAGATCTCTTGGCCTGCCTGACCCAAGAAAGATTAGATCGTTTACGTAGTCAAGATAGATTAGATAGTTTAGATCGATTAGACAGCCGCGATAGATTAGACAGATTAGGTAGATTAGGTAGTTTAGATGGCTTAAAAAGCTTAGATCCCGTACCGGACGATCCCATCCAACCCATCCAAAGGCCAAACGCCGAGGTTGGTCATGATTTACCTTGATAACGCCGCCACCAGTTTTCCAAAACCCTCTTCGGTCACCGAAGCCATGGTCGCCGCCCTAAAGGCCCCGGCCAGCCCTGGTCGCAGCGGTCACACACCGTCGCTTCAAGCCTCAAGGACCATCCATAGGGCTCGCAAGGCCGTAGCTAAGCTTTTTGGTCTTAGCGATAACAGCCGATTGTCTTTCACCCCCAATGTCACCTGGGCCATAAACATGGCCATTTTCGGCTTGGGGCTTAAAAGAGGCGATCACGTACTATCCGGGGCCTTGGAACACAATTCCACGGCCAGACCCTTAGCTAGAGCCCGAGACGAATTAGGCGTTGATTGGGAAGTTGTTCCGCCCTTTAATGGGGCCATGAGGCCAGAGGATTTTAAGGCCCGCTTAAGATCTAATACAAAATTGGTGGTCTTAAATCACGCCAGTAATGTCAGCGGGGCCTTAGCCCCGGCCTTGGCTATTAAGGAAGCCGTAGGCGATGCGCCGCTCCTTTTGGACGCCGCCCAAACCGCCGGGGCTATGCCAATGGATAAGTACGGCGCGGTCATCGACCTATTGGCCTTTACCGGCCACAAGGGCTTGCTAGGGCCTACGGGCACAGGCGGCTTGTGGGTTAAGCCCGACTTGGAACTTAAGCCGCTGGCAGTTGGCGGTAGCGGCAGCCGATCGGAGAGCTTAATTCATCCTGATTTTCTGCCCGACCTTTTAGAGCCAGGGACCGCTAACACTCACGGCTTAGCCGGGTTAGCCGCAGGCGTTGAGTGGGTCTTAGAG
>JAITJB010000160.1 GCA_031279155.1 Deltaproteobacteria bacterium
ATCTAACTATCGAAGCCCTTAAAATAGCCTACGAGATCTTTTCTTCTCAAGGACCGATTGCTGCCGACAAAGCCAGCGCCTTAGCCGTCCGCCTAGCTCTCCTCAAAGCTGAGCCGGCCTTAACTTTAAAGCCCATCAAAGAATACTGACATCATTTTTTGGCTTTTTTTCTTTTTTTTCTTTTTTTTCTTTTTTCTCTTTTTTTAAAACTAAGGCCATCATGACTCCCCGCGATAAAGCCCTTAAAATAATCCAAGACCACCAAAAGTCTAGACAGCCTCTCGAAAATGTGGCCTGGGAAGATCTGGAACTTCAGCAAGTGACCTTAGAGGGCCTAACCTTTCAAGGCGGCAGCCTTAAAGGCTCAAATTTATCGGCCTGTTATATTAAAGATTGTATTTTTGATCAGATTAATTTAGATAACGTTGAATTTATTAGAACTCAAGTGGCAAATTGTTCTTTTTCTAACTTAAATATCACGAAATCACAATTTAGTAAATCTAATTTTAGTAAAACTATCTTTAACAATTGCCTCCTAACCGACTGCGATCTACGGGATATAACCCTTTTAGATTGCCGCTTTGGCGGCAAAATGGAATTTGGCTCGTCAAATCTGGAAAAGGCCATTTTCTTTGACTGCGCTTTTAAACTAGCCCGATTTTTCGACTCAAACCTAAGGCTCACGGTTTGGCGCCGGGCCAGTTTCGATTCTCTTACCATAGATAATTGCTATGCCGCTCAATTCTCAGCTTGCGGCCTAAAGCTAGACGGCTTTTCGGCCAATAAGAGCGATCTGAGCTCAGCCTCTTTTATCGAGAGCTCGCTTAAAGAAGCCAATCTCTCGGGACTAAATTTAAACGGCTCCTATTTTAGCCGCGCCGATCTAACCGGGGCCAATCTCTCTATGAGCCAGGCCGCTTATGCCGTCTTTGAGGAAGCTATCCTCAGAGGGGCTAATCTTTCGGGTTTAAAAGCCACTTACGCCGATCTGACCGGAGCCGATCTGACCGGGGCCCTGGTTTCAGGGTCTATTTTCCACTTCGCCAACCTCCACCGGACCGAAGGCTTGAAGCCTGATTCCGGGGCCGACTTAGCTAACGCCTTACCCACCAATGAAGCCTTAAAAAAGGCCGAAGACTTTAGGCCCATTAAATTTTCCTAGAGCTTTAGGCCGCGAGCTATAACCGGAGCTAGATATGGAAGCCGTATTTGCCAAAACCGCCAATTTAGGCGGCCTCTACCGGGGTCAAGTTATCGACGCCCCCATTTTAAGCCCCCTTCATCCTCACAATGATGCTCACAATGACGCTCACAATGATAATCACAATGATAATCACGGTGAATATCATCATGACGCTCATAATGTTACTCATAATGGCGCTGGCCATAGCCCTATAATCGTAGCCGTTTTGGATCAAATCCTAGAGGCTAATGTGGCCGCTTCTTGCTTTTTAGCGCCGCAATTAGGCGATGAGGTTTTGGTTTTTTTGGACGATTCGCCGGCCATTATCTTATCGGTACTTAAACTAGCCGATCCCTTTAAAGAGGCCGTCTGCCCGCTACCTAACCGGGCTAAGCTCACTAGTTTAGAGTTAACTATATCCTCAAAGCATCTGGCAACCAACGTCAATACCGCTACTGTTAAAGCTAATGAAATCTCAGTTAAATCGAGGTTACTAAAAACTAGCTTTGGCCTAGTTCGCTCGGTTGCCAACATCGTCAATAGGGCGGCTAATTCCTTTTTAGGTCGCTACGGCGATCTTAACCTCATAAGTCAAAGATCGACCGCGATTGAATCAAAGAGACTAAAACTTACGGCTAAGGACGATCTGACGGCTAGAACCGATAATCTCGATATCAAAGCCCAAGGCTCAGTTTTAATTGACGGCCGAACTCTGAGATTAGGCTAAATCAGTAGGTTAAGAGAAGATTTAATTTAAGGCTAGGCTAAAAGATTAAGTCAAAAGAAAGATAGGGTAAAAGATGTTCGGACTTACCATTGAAGGCGGGGTAGCCAATAGCGGCCCACCAGACGTTTGCAAGGTCCCAGCGCCGCCAGCTGGCCCCATTCCCATGCCTTTGGTCAACATGTTTATGCTCAATATGGCCAATCCCTCGACCGCTGCCCAAAAGGTCTTCTTCGCCGGGGCCCTGGCTCTAAACGTCCAGACCAAATTTCAGCTAAGTAGCGGCGATGAGGCAGGTACCGTTGGCGGCGTCGTGTCAAACCGGTTTATAGGTCCTGGATCGTTTTCTCCCAATGCTGGTAGCCCTAAGGTTTTCGTCGAAAACAAGATGGCCGTCCCCATGGGTGCCATGACCTTCCACAATGGCGACGCCTCCTTTAACACGACCGGAACTTGTCCCTTGGCCGCCCAGACCAAGGTCATGGTCAGCAAATGAACCCTGCACTACCAAGCTCTAACGACCTTTCTGATAATCTGGCTGATAAGCCCCCATTTTGGGCTGATTTACTTTTAGCCCCCATGGAGGGCTCAGAATTAGCCGAGACCTTAGAGTTTGTCTTTAAAACTATCACCATAGATCCTGAAAATCTGGTCCTCCAGCTCGACTCTCTTATCGCTGGCTTAGATGAGTGCCTCTCCAATCAGTTTGACGCCATCCTCCATTGCCAACCCTTTATGGCCCTCGAGCGCTCTTGGCGTTCTTTAAAATTTTTAGTCGACCGCGTAGACGATCGTGAAAATATCATCATCCACATCCTTAACGCCAAAAAAAGCGAGCTCTACTACGATCTAGCCGACGCCCCGGAAATCATAAGCTCCGAGATGTTCCACAAGGTCTACTCGGCTGAATACGGCCAATTTGGCGGTCAGCCCTTTGGGGTGATGATCGGGGCCTTTGAAGTAAGCTCGAACCCGCAGGACATGACCCTACTTAGACTTATGAGTTACTTAGGCGCCATCGCCCACGCCCCCTTTTTGGTCTCGGTAGGCTGCGGTTTTTTTGGTTTAAAGGCCTGGAAGGAGCTCCCGGCCATCCGCGATTTAGACTCGATTTTCAACTACGCCAGGTTTCCGGCCTGGGCCAGCTTAAGAAACTCCGAAAACTCCCGCTATTTAGCCCTGGTTTTGCCTGGCTTTTTAGCCAGGCTTCCCTACACGCCTAGGACAAAGACAACTTTTACCTTTAACTATTTGGAAAATATCGATAGCACCGACGACGACTTTGTTTGGGGCTTTTCCTCGCTACTTTTGGGCCTTAAGATGGCCGAAAGCTTTGCCAAATACCGCTGGTGCGCCAATATCACCGGCGCCGACGGCGGCGGCTTGATAGATGGTCTGCCCATGCTCGAGTACGAATCCATGGGCCGCCTCCAAAGCCGAATCCCGCTCCAGGCCTTAATTTCAGAAAAACTCGAACAAAACCTGGCCAATAACGGCTTCATTAGCGTTGCCTTGTTGGATAGCGGCAATAAGGCCGCCATCTATTCGGCTCCGACGGTCTTAATGCCCAAGAGCTTTGGCCCGGAAAGTGGGGGTTTTGAGGCCACCTTTAACTACCGCGTCTCTACCCTTCTGCCTTACATGATGATTATCAACAGGCTAGCCCATTACATAAAGGTCCTTCAGAGAGAAAATATCGGTACCTGGAAGGATCGCCATACCATTGAAAAAGAGCTTAACGCCTGGTTAAACCAATACGTGACCGACATGGATAGTCCCTCGCCAGCCTTAAGGAGTAAAAGACCTTTAAGGGCGGCCAAGGTCGAGGTCAGCGATCTCGACGACGTTCCTGGTTGGCGGCAAATGTCGCTTAAAATCAAGCCCCACTTAAGGTTTATGGGGGCCTCCTTCACCTTATCGCTAGTTGGCCGTCTTGACGAGCTCGAGCTTTCGGTCAACTAATTTATTTTGACTCTATCTTTGACCTAACAAATATCGGTGACAATATGGCCAACATAACCCAAGTTAATTTTTCTTTTGCCTTTGCCTCGCTGCCGCAATTGGAAACCCACGTCGTCCGTTTCTCGGGTACAGCCGCCTTAAATAGCCTCTACGATCTGGCCATAACCCTCCTTTTGCCAACCGAAGCTTTTGAGAAGACTGATATTGAGACTTTAATGTCGTCGCGGTGCTCTCTGACCATTGACGACAGCCAAGATCGCCTTATCGAGCATTGGCCATCGGCTTGGAAAACGTCCTGGCACGGCCTTTTAACCAAGCTGGAAGTCGGATCTCAAGCCGGACAGTACACCTTCCTTGAGGTATGTTTAGGGCCGACTATAGGTCTTTTATCTGGCCAGCTCCAAAACCGCATCCACCTAGATCTCAGTAGCCTCGATGTGCTCAAAGATAGTTTTCGCTTTGGCGGTCTTTCCGCCGATCAATTTTCCATTAAGGCCCAAAAGGACGCTTATCCCAAAAGGGAGTTCGTCTTTCAGTACGAGGAAGACCTATTAGACTTCGTCTGGCGCACCCTCTGGCGCGAGGGCTTATGTCTTTTTTACGATCAAAATGGTCAAAGCGATCTGGCTTTAGTCACCGACGCCCCGGAGCAGCACCCTTGTTGCTATGATGGCTCTTCGGAGATTGGGTTTTCTTATTCCTCCTTAACCGGTCTTAAGGGCGACGGGCCCCAAATATTTTCTATGAGATCGGAAAACCGGCTGCCCCCCAACTCCATATTGTTAAAAGATTACAATTGGGAGGATCCTAACCGGCCCCTAGCCGTCAAGGTCCGCGTCTCACCCAAGGGCCGGGGCGAGGTCCATCTTTACGGCCAAAACTTTACCACTTTAGCCGAAGGCCAGCGCTTAGGTAACATCCGCCGCGACGAATACCTATCAAATAGCGAAACTTTTAGAGCCGTCACCAGGGCGCCGGGCTTAATGCCGGGTCTGACCTTTGCTATCAATAGCCACCCCATCGCCTCCAACAACGACCGCTTCTTAGTTACGTCCTCGGAAATAATTGGCAGCCAAGCCGACCGCTTAACGGCGGTTTTGGGCTTAGATTTAGGAACCGAAAAGAGCGATTTTACCAATAACTTAAAGTTCCGCCGCTTAGATAAGCCTTTCCGGCCAAGCTTAACGTTACCTAGATCCAAAATCTCAGGCTCCCTAACGGCCTGGATAGACGGCTCAGGCGGCGGAGCTACGCCGGAATTGGATCAATGGGGCCGCTATAAGGTCCTTTTCCCCCTCGATGTTTCCGGCCGCAGCCAGGGGAAGGCCTCAGCTTGGCTGCGCATGGCCCAGCCCTACGTGGGCAAGGGTTACGGTCAAAACTTTCCCCTAACCCCGGGCGCCGAAGTGCTGATAACCTTCATTGACGGCAATCCCGATAGGCCGGTCATCTCCGGGGCTGTACCCAACGCCGAAAACATCAGCCTAATTAATTCGGCTACCAATACCTACAGCGGCCTCGGTACCAAGGGCGGCAGCGCTTTACTCTTCGGCGATGAAGCTGGCAAGCAAAAAATTAGCCTGACCTCTGGCTCCAACCGGGCCGGCCTAACCATCAACG
>JAITJB010000164.1 GCA_031279155.1 Deltaproteobacteria bacterium
TAGCCGAACTAGTTTCTAAGGTTTTAGGCGACAAAAAAGTGGGCGTAAAGGATAACTTCTTTGATCTCGGAGCCACCTCACTACAGTTGGTCAGCCTTCAGAGGAGGCTCGTTGAAACCTTTAGCATGGAAGTCAATATCGCTGATATCTTTAATAATCCCAATATCAGCGCCTTAAGCGGCTATTTGTCCGGCTCAGACAATAGCCAGGCCATATTTGAGGCCGCCGAAAGAAGAGCTCAGCTTCGCAAGCAACGGTCGGCTAAAAGAGGCCAAGCTTAAAGAAAATTTAATATGAAGGTAGATTGATGACTACTTACAATCTTGATGACAACGCCATAGCCGTTGTCGGGCTCAGCTGCCGTTTTCCCGGGGCCAGTGATTACCAAAAGTTCTGGGACAATCTCTGCCGGGGCGTGGTCAGTGTTTCCTTTTTTAGCGATGAAGAGCTATTGGGGGAAGGGGTAAGCGATGAGCTCATAAGTGATGGCAATTACGTCAAAGCCGGCTACGTGCTAGATAACATCGAAATGTTCGACGCCGCGTTTTTTGGCTACGCTGGCAGCGAGGCCCAGACCATTGACCCTCAGCAGCGTTTATTTTTGGAATGCGCTTTCGAAGCTATGGAAGACGCCGGCTACTCGCCCCTTAGAGGCGATGGACCATCGCGGTTGGTTGGGGTTTTTGCCGGTAGTAGCCTGAGCTCTTATTACAGCCATATCTTTCACGGTCTTAAAAGCGGCGGTTTAGCCGAGGCCTTTCAGAGCTTAGTTGGTAATGACAAGGATTATCTGTGCTCAAGGGTATCGTATAAGCTAAATCTAAGAGGTCCCAGCGTGGGGGTGCAGTGCGCCTGTTCAAGTTCGCTAGCCGCCGTTCATCAGGGCTGCGAAAGCCTTAGAAACGGGGCTTGCGACATGGTCATTGCCGGCGGGGCTTCCATTCGCGTGCCTCAGCGGGCGGGTTACCTGTACCAAGAGTCGATGATCATGTCGCCGGACGCCTACTGCCGGCCCTTTGACGCCGCCGCCGGCGGCACGGTCTTCTCCAGCGGCGTTGGGGTGGTGATCTTAAAGAGATTAGCTGAGGCCTTAGCCGATAGGGATCATATCTACGCCGTTATCCGAAGTTCGGTCATCAATAACGATGGGGCGGCTAAAGTGGGCTATACCGCGCCTGGCGCCGAAGGGCAGTCCGCCGTCATCTTAGAAGCCTTAAGCTTAGCCGGCATTGAGGCTTCCAGCTTAGGCTATATCGAAACCCATGGAACGGGCACGGCTATCGGCGATCCCATCGAGTTTTCAGCCCTAACTAAGGTCTTTAGTCGATATAGATCTAGCGATCAAAAGTGCGCCCTAGGCGCCCTTAAGGCCAATATCGGTCACGCCGACGTGGCTAGCGGCATAGCCGGTTTCATTAAAGCCGTCTTAGCCGTCTATTATGGGCAGTTGCCGCCAAACCCTCTCTTCCAAAGGGTCAATAGCGCCATTAATTTGGAAGAGAGTAATTTTTACATAAACCGCGAGCTCATCGAATGGACCGATAACAATTTACCGCGCTTAGCCGGGGTCAGTTCTTTTGGTATTGGCGGAAGTAACGCCCACGTCATCATCCAAGAAGCGCCGAGTCAAGCTTCCAGAAAACTTTACAAGCCTGAGAGCGATCTCTTTGTCTTAGCCTCGCGAAATGAGGCTATGCTCAGGGAGCTAGCCGGGCGTTTTGCCGATAGTTTAGAGACTTCGCCGCCCATCTTATCGGATCTATGCTTTACCGTCCGAAGCTCACGGGCCGACGATCTGGAGCGTTTGGCCGTAAGCGTTGGGACTGTTTCGGAATTAAAGGGCATACTTAGTGATTTTGCCAAGGGAAGTAATCCTGAAAACTTAATGCTAGGAAGGTTGAGCTCTGATGGTAAGAGCGGGAATTTACTTAAAAAGCCTATGAACGATAGCCGCCTAAATACAATTGGCCGAATGTATGTCGTAGGTCAAAATGAGGCTATAGGCGATCTTCAGACCAAAGCCTTAGAGAGGGAAGCGCGCCGGGTTATTACGCCGCCTACGCCCTTTCAGAGGCGTAGGTTTTGGTATGAGCCGACCATTAAAACAACTTCCATGACCCAGGGTACGACTATCAAGCACGCTATCTGGAAAAACCGCCTGCAAACGGCTTACGGCCAGGTCATCTACGGGGGTTTTTTAAGCGGGGTGCGATTGGCGGTTTTGCGCCAGCATAGAATAAACCAACAGCCCATTGCCCCGGCTAGCTTCTATATTGAGCTGATTCGGGCCGGGGCCTCTTTGGAGAAAGAGGGATTTAGCCTCCTTGATCTGACGATTTATGAGAGATGGCTCCTCGATAGCGATGAATATAAGCTTCAGTTAGTAATTAATTCTGATTGGCCTAAGTCCGCCGAGCTCTTCGTCCTAATGGATAACCAAAGGGTTGAGTCTTGGAAGCGCTTAGCCAGGGCCCTAATTTCCGAGGCGCCTTATCAATCTAGCCAAGAGACAGCTGAATTAAATTTAAACCTCCTAAGAAGAGAGATAAATAATCTCACCGATAAAGTAGCCTACTACCAGAGCTTCGAGAGCTTGGGCATAAGTTACGGCCCCAATTTTAAGCCCATCGAAGAACTAAGCCAGGCTAAAGATCGGGCCTTGGCCCGGATTGTGGGAACCTTAGGCTCAAATGATGATTACGGCTGGTCTCCAGATCTATTAGATGGCGCTCTGCAGACGGTTATGGCCGCCTTAATAGACAGAGCCCCTATTGCCAGGCTATTTGTCCCTGTGGGGTGTAGGCGCATTACTCTCTTAGATAAGGCCCCGGAAGCCTTTTGGAGTTTGGCCGAAGTAAATGAGCCGCCCGATGCCAATAGCCCCCGATTTTCCATGGACTTAACCTTTTTGGCCGACGACGGACAGTTTTTGGGAAAAATCACCGGCTTAACCATGGGGGCCTGGCGAGATGAGGTTGGAAATGACGAGGCCCAAAAAGATAGCCCAAAAGGTAGCCAAAGAGATAGCCAAGAATATAGCCCAAAAGACAGACCAATAGATGCTCCAGAAAAAAATCTCTACCGAGTCGTTTGGGAAGATTGCGGGGCAATAGATAAAGAAAGCCTAAGCCAGAAATTTGAAGGGTATTATTTAATATTAGCCCAAAAAGCCCTGGGCCAAAGGCTAGCCAGCTATCTTTCTAAAGATAATGCTTTAAGTTTTGTTTGTCCGGAACTTAACGACGAGACTTTTAGAGATATTTCTCTAGATTTAGCCAAAAGCGGCGGGCCAAGTATCACTATATTATACCTTTTAAGTTTAGGCTTAAATGAAACCCATAGTTGGGATGAGATATATAGCCGGACGGTTTTGGGTCTTCTAGGTGTGGTCCAGAAATTTAAGCAAACAAATAGGGCCGTAAAGCTAGTCATAGCCACCAATAGAGCCACTGGGCCCTTAGATATTGGGCTATATAATCCCGCCCAGGCCCTACTTTGGGGCTTGGGGCCGGTCATTGATTGTGAGCTTAACTATGACGTTCGTTTAATAGATCTAGATTTTGAAAGTGAAATTGATAATTTAGATGATTTTTTAAGTGAACTAAAGGTAAATCATGGTGAACCTCGGGTCTGCCTGCGCCAGGGGCGAAAACTCGTTGCCCGCTTAGATAAAATGCCATTAGATAAAATTCCAATAGATAAAAGCCCACTAGAAAATATCGAAGAACTCCCTAAGGTCAAAAAACCATCTTTAAGTTACGCCTTAAGCCAAGATCAGGCCGGGCTCGATAATCTTATTTTGAGGCCCTCCCCCCGCTTAAAACCCGGGCCAGGCCAGATTGCCGTTGAGATGGCGGCCTCGAGTTTAAATTTCCGAGATGTCTTAATGGCCATGGGCATTTACCCCGGTAAGGTGACTGAAGCCGGAAGTGATGGCGCAGGGGTAGTGGTAGCCGTTGGCGATGGGGTCCAAGATTTTAGCCTAGGCTCTAAGGTTATTGTCAGCGCCTTTGGCTGCTTAAGTTCTTACCTTGTAGTTGATAGCCATTTGGCCCGCAAAATGCCGGATAATCTTACTTTTACTCAGGCGGCCAGTTTGCCGGTGGCCTATATTACGGCCTGGTATGCCTTAAAGCATCTGGCTAATCTATCAAAAGGTCAAACGATCTTAATCCACGCCGCCTCTGGCGGGGTAGGTTTAGCTGCCGTTAGCCTGGCTAAAAACTGTGGGGCGACGATTTTGGCTACCGCCGGCAGCCCCGAAAAGCGTAAATACCTAGCTTCTTTAGGGATAACAGAAGTTTTTGACTCCCGCACGACCGATTTTGCCAAAGAAGTGCTTGATAGAACTTCCGGTCAAGGCGTAGACGTAGTCTTAAATTCCTTAGCCGGTCCTGGCCAAGAGGCGTCCTACGCTCTAGTTAAGGATCAAGGGGCTTTTATCGAATTGGGTATGAGCGGCCTAAGTCAGGGCTTAAAGATCTTAGGCCGCAGATGCCGCTACCATACGGTAAATCTCGCCGATTTAGGTGAGGAGAACCCTCAACTTTTATCTAGCGTTTTTACTTCCGTTATTGCCGAGCTTAGTTGCGGGCAATTGATGATTCCGCCCATCACGACTTTTTTAATGGAAGATTACCCCAAGGCTTATAGGTTGATGCTTTCGGCCAATCACATCGGAAAAATCGTCCTCACCTGGCCGGAGGCGGCTAAATTGGAAAGTAGCAAAATTGAAGAGAGCAAAACTACCTCTATCATCAGCGGCGGCTTAGGCGGGTTAGGCTTAGCCCTAATGGAGCGCAGAGTTTCCGAAGGGGCCAAGCACATCTTATTAATTAGCCGCCGAAAAGCTAATGTGAGCGAGGAAGATATCATAAATCAGGCCCGCCAAAGAGGCGCCGAAGTTGAGCTCATAGTAGCCGATATTACAGATTTTAAGGCTCTAAAACAAGCTTATGATAAAGCTTGCTCAACCATGCCCGTTGTCAGTAAGGTCTTTCACTTAGCCTCCGTCTTAGATGATGATTTAATTACCAGGCTAGACTATCAAAGGTTTATTAAGGTGCTCGATCCCAAGGTCAAAGGCGCCTGGAATCTCTACAGACTAACTAGCCATCTAAATTTAGACGAATTTGTCATGTTCTCTTCGACGGCCAGCCTTTTCGGTCCGCCAGGTCAGGGCAACTACGCCGCCGCTAACGCCTTCCTCGATACTTTCGCCGGATACTTAAGGCAGAAGGGCTGCCAAAGCTTAAGCGTCAATTGGGGGGCCTTTAGCGGCGCGGGCATGGTCTCAAAGCTAAATATTTCGGAAAGCCTCTCCCGCTTTGGCATAAAACCTTGGCCGCTAAAACAAGGCTTAGAACTTTTAGATAAGTTGAGTCAATCGGGTCAAAGTAATGTGGTGGCGACCATCATCGATTGGCCCAAGTATTTAAGTAGCCTTCAAAAGGATAAAACCCACTTTTATCAAAGGTTAGGGAGCGTCAGCCTTCCTTTTTCTCAAAGCCAGGCTTTTTCTCAGAAACAGGAAGATTTAACCAGCTCAAAAATGAGCCAGTTTAATAAGGTTAGTTCTGAGGCCCGCCAGAAAATCGTTATCGACCGCTTGACGGCCAAGGTAGCCGATATCCTTAAGGTTGAACCTAGCGAACTATCATTTGAGGCCAACTTAATACAGATGGGTATTGATAGCTTACTGGCCCTAGATCTTTTTCAGAGCCTCCAAAAGGATTTTGGCCTACGGCTTGAGCAAAGTCTCCTCTTTGAAAACCCTACCCTAAATTCGCTTAGCCAAAAACTCACTGAGCTCATCGAGTCAGGCTTATCTCAAAGTAAAGAAAGCTTTAAGGCAATTTTACCCGATAAAGCTAACCAAAATGAGCCCTTCAGGTTAATGGAAATGCAGCAGGCTTATTGGGTAGGCCGGACCGGGGCGGTGGAGCTCGGTAACGTGGCCTGCCACGTGTATCTAGAAACGGAGATGGAAAACCTTAATTTAGAATCTTTTAGCCTGGCCTGGCGCAAGCTTATTGAGCGCCACGGCATGCTAAGAGCTGAGATCCTACCTAATGGAAGCCAGCACATTATCCCCCAAGCCCCAATCTTTAAGATAGGCCAGCATGATCTGCGGGATTTAACTTCTGAAGAAGCAGAAAGCAAAATCTTAGAACTGCGCGAAAATATGAGCCATGAGGTCTTAAGGCCGGAAAGTTTTCCCCTCTTTAAGGTGGATATCTCGATACTTTCAGAAAACTTATATCGCCTCCATTTGGGCCTAGATCTCTTGATCGCCGACTTACACAGCATGAACATTATTATGGGCGATCTTAGCCGTCTCTATCTAGATCCTAACGCTAGCCTCGCTCCCCTAAGCCTTTCTTTCCGCGATTACGTCTTGGCCTTTGAGACTTATAAGGAGAGTGAAGCCTACCTTGACGATAAGGCTTACTGGCTTGAGCGATTAGATTCTCTGCCGCCAGCTCCTG
>JAITJB010000197.1 GCA_031279155.1 Deltaproteobacteria bacterium
CGCTCTATAAGGACTAAAGTCAATCTCGGGCGCTACATGCTAAAATTTTATAAATATGCTAAATTTTTCCAAACATGCTCAACTTTTTCAAACTCGCTCAATATACTCAACTTGCTCTACATGCCTAACTTTCTAAATTCTCGCAACTTGCTCAACTTGCACAATATAGCTGGTTACTAAAAAAACTAGCTCGCCAGGTTTAGATGTCTAAACCAGTCAAAGGGGCTTAAATTATGGAACTTTTAGGTAGTTATAAGCTATTTTGGTTCTTGTTGGGGTTATTGTTTCTCGGTCTGGAGGTCTTAACCCCCGGCGTGTTTTTGCTCTTCTTTGGGATTGGCAGTTGGTTTGTCCTATTACTCCTCTTGCCCTTGCCAAACCTCCCGATGGTTTTCCAGTGGGCGATATTTATAATTGTCTCGGTTGTCTGTTTGGTGGCCTTAAGAGGTCAGCTCAAGCGCTTGTTTAATAGAAAAGAAGGGGGCCGGGGCGATAGCCTTAAAGATCCCTTGGTGGCTAACGGCTACATAGGCCGCGAAATAGACGTCGTCAGTGTCATTACCCCGGAAAAGCCAGGCACAGCCGAATTTAATGGCACCAACTGGCAAGCTAAAAGTTCCGCGACAATCCCCCAAGGGGCTAGGGCCAGGATTGTCGAGGTCCGTGATCTGACCCTTTGGGTCGAGCCGATCAAGAATCCCGAAAATTAAAGGCCAGAAATTTTAGAAAAGGAGTTTAGGTGTTTAGATGAGTACTAATATTTTGATTATCATCATGGTCGGTTTGGCTTTTTTTGCCATTTTTCTCTTCGTAAATTATATCCGCATCGTCCCGCAAAACGAGGCTTACGTCATTGAGAGACTCGGTAAGTACTCAGGCACGCTGATTTCTGGCTTTCATATATTAATTCCCTTTTTCGATCGGGTGGCCTATAAGCACACTCTCAAAGAACAAGTCATCGATGTCCCTCCTCAGGTATGTATTACCCGAGACAATATCAGCGTGGAAGTAGACGGCGTTCTCTACATGACGGTCATGGATGCTCAAAAGGCCAGTTACGGCATCAACAACTACTATAACGCCGCCGTTCAGATGGCTCAGACGACCATGAGGAGCGTTATCGGTAAGCTTGAATTAGATAAGACTTTTGAGGAGAGAGAATCGATCAACGCCGACATCATCAGCGCTGTTGATAAGGCTTCATCGCCCTGGGGCGTTAAGGTCAACCGCTATGAGGTCAAAAACATCACCCCGCCTCAGTCCATTAAAGACGCCATGGAAAAGCAGATGAGAGCTGAGCGCGAGAAGAGGGCTCTGATCGCCGAGTCCGAGGGCGATAAGATGGCCAAGATTAACCGGGCCGAAGGCGATAAGCAGGCCAGAATCAACATCGCTGAAGGCGAGCGCCAACAGCTCATTAACGTTTCCGAAGGTGAAAAGCAGCGCCGGATAAACGAGGCCCAAGGCCGGGCCCAGGAGATCTCGCTAGTTGCCGAAGCAACAGCTGAGGCTCTGAAAGTGGTGGGCGAGGCTATCACCTCCAATGGCGGCGTGGACGCTGTCTCGCTTAGGATCGCTGAGGCTTACTTGAGTGAATTTGGTAAACTGGCTAAAACCAATAATTCCATGATCATCCCCACCAATGTGGTGGATTTGGCATCCATGGTGGCCGTTGGCCGCGAAGTTATCAAAAGCGGTCGCGAGCCGGTCAGTTCAAAAGCCAAGTAATAGCTTTGGTTGTCTCTAGCCAAAATGATTTAGCCGCGTCGCGGCGGCGGGCTCAGGTCTTCTAAGTCGCGGCGTGGCTTTTGTTTTGCCTAGTTTAGCGCCTGGTAGGGCTATAATAACCTTATAATCTTAGGTAACTTACTAATGGCCAAACAAAACCATATAAAGCGGCTTAAAAACGAAGTTATAGCCCGAGAAACTTGCCTTAAAGGCTATTGCAATTTTGATAACTAACGAGTCTGAACTAAATAATGAAAGCTTAAGCCTATGCGGGAATATATCGAGGGTAAGTGCGAGCTTAAGGAGGCTTTAAAGCGCATGATGGCCGACTTAAATCAGGAGCTTATTTTAGGCCTAACCCCTATCTGTTTGATGACGCTAAAATCTTAAGGACGCCATAGGCCGGAGCTCGGCAGCTAGAAAACCAATCAAAACCGAATGGAAAAAATAAAATAATAGGTTATTGGGCTTGGATTAGGGGGGAGGCGCTGGTCAGCCTTTGGATTTCGCTTTCGATTTCCAAAAGTTTTTGGCTAAATTCCGGCTGGTCGAAAAGTAGGTTTCTGGCGTCAATTAAGGCGGCAATGGCTTCGGCGTTATAGCCGCGCTCCATTAAGATTCTAGCCTTATACCTTAGGGCCGCCGTCTTAATGGCTAAAGATTCCCGGCCAGGTGGAAAACCGGGATTGGCGGTCAGATCGTCTAAGGCGATTAGTAGCGACGGGATGTCGCCGCTTTCTTCTAAATACTTAAGAAATAGGCTCTGATAGCGGCGGTAAGCGCCGGAAGTTTGGCCGTGGTGATCAAAAGACCACTTTAAGGCCGCGTCTATCATGGGCCTAAAGTCGTGGGGCCGGCCTAAGATCTTAAGGGCCGTTAGCTCTTGACGCATAATTTCGGGATCGCTAGGGATAATGGGCGGCATTTCCGAAGGCAGAGCGACCTTATAGAAGGGCGAGAGATCGATAGCTTGGGCTTGAGCCGCGCTAGATCGGTTGACGCTTTCGGCTATGGGAGTAAGCGTTGCTAGGTAGGCGGCTGACTCGGGATGGGCTAAGCTAGCGCTTGATACCACCTGATTGACCCTTAAAATCATATCGCGGCTCTCGCGCGTCCGGCCCAAGGTCTTTAATACTAAGCCTAAGCGCAAAAAAAGAAGGGCCGCCTGAGGCTGACTATCGATTTCGGATCTCTTAAATAAACTATTTAATTTAGTTAAGGCCGCTGTAAGCTCAAGCTCAGCTTCAATGGGCTGGCGCCCTTGGGCTAAGATGTTATCGGCTAAGCGCATAGACAAAATAATTATCTTTTTGGCTCTATCTTCTTTGGCCTCTTGAGAATCACTAAGGGTGTCGCTCTCAGAAATCTTAAGGCTCTGGCGCAAGACGGTTTCAGCTGATTTTAGATCGCCAGTTGAAGTAAGATAGGCCGCCAAAAGTTCGCTTATTTGGTAAAGACTTTGGGCCGATCCCGCAGCCGCTGTTGGCGGCGGGGTTAAGGCGGCAAAACCCCTCAAGATCCTTGCCATCTCCCCGGCTTGACCTATTCGGCCATAACCAATGGCAATCGACAAGCACAATTGGCTAATCTCGGCAAAATGGACCGATGAAAACGGCCCATTACAGGGCGGCGTAGTTGAGCCGGTAAGACTATCTAAAATACCTAAGGACAGGACCGGGATAACCCCACTTTGGGGATGGGCCTTTTTAAGTTCGCTTAAGACTTTTCGGGCCTCATCGAGATCGGTTACTGGCGAGCTATTGGCCTTATCCTCTGAGGGAGCATTTTGTCCTTGGGAAGAAGACGGCGAAGCTGAGGCTGTTTCTTCGTCTAAGGGCCCAAAGAGAGCTGAGAGCTCATCAAGTCGCCCCTGGGCCTCAAAGGCTAAAGCCAAAATCGAGAGAGAATCCAAAAGAGAGGGGTCGGAGGGCTTACGGCCTTCGGCTAAGGCCATGGTTATGGATTCTAGTAAGATATCTCCGGCTACAGCCGTCCGCGATAAGGCGATGAGAGAAGTTGCCATGACATTTAAGGCGGCCAGGGTTTCAGGGGCTGTGGACCCCAAATCCTCCTTACGGATGTTCCAGGCCAGCGAGGCTTCCCTTAAGCTCCCGTCGTGATCGGGCTCGTGGAAGAGGCACAGGGCTAAACCCAAGCGAAGGCTGGCCTCAGCCAGATCGTCTGGTAGCTCTAGGCTAGCCCTCAAAGCTAAGGCCTCATTGTATTGGGCCTTGGCCTGACCGTAATTTAGAAGCCTAAGGTTAGCGGCGGCCATTAGGGTCAAAAGATGGGGATCGGGCGGCAGATCGCGGCCAGCTTGGCTAAATCCCTCTAAGGCCTGGCTAAATTGACCGGCCATAAAGGCTTCGGTCGCTTGGGCGAGGGCAGCCGCCCTGCCGCCAGCGTAGAGCATTTCCGTTAAAAAGGCCGGCTTAGGCGGGGGTCTTAGGGCGTCAGAGCCCTCGACATAGGGGTAGAGCTCATCAAGATGGGCGGCGTAGAGGGCTTCGGGGTCTGGACCGCTGGGCTTAGAGGATTCTGGGCCCGGGCCCGGCCCGCTAGTTAAATTTATTAAGGCAATAAAGGCTAGTATTATCCCCACACCTGATAAAATTAAAATTTTCCGTGGGATTTTTGTTAATGTATCAGAAATATCGATGACTTTAGCTTGTATTTTGTTTTTGAGGTTGGTCGTGAAATTTTCTTT
>JAITJB010000216.1 GCA_031279155.1 Deltaproteobacteria bacterium
GTCACGGTAAAGGAGGCGTTGTCGCCGGGCATGACCATCTCGACCCCTTCGGGGAGGTTAACTACGCCGGTCACGTCAGTGGTCCGGAAATAGAACTGCGGCCTGTAGCCATTAAAAAACGGCGTATGGCGTCCGCCCTCTTCCCTCGTTAAAACGTAGACCTCGGCCTTAAACTTGGTGTGGGGCGTAATCGATCCCGGTTTAGCGACCACCTGGCCGCGCTCTACCTCATCGCGCTTAATACCCCTTAAGAGAAGCCCTACGTTATCGCCGGCCTGACCTTGATCTAGAAGCTTACGGAACATCTCAACACCCGTGCAGACCGTCTTTTGCGGCGGACGGATGCCTAAGATCTCAACTTCGTCGGAGACCTTGATGATGCCCCTTTCCACTCTACCAGTAACCACGGTGCCGCGGCCGGTGATGCCAAAGATATCCTCAATGGGCATCAAGAAGGGCTTATCAACGTCGCGAACGGGCTCGGGGATAAAGCTATCGACGGCGTCCATCAGCTCTAAGATGGGTTTGCAGTTTTCGCAGTCGCGTTTACCGCAGCCGCACTCCAAGGCCTTAAGGGCGCTACCACGGACAATGGGCGTATCATCGCCGGGGAAGGAGTTTTTAGTCAGTAAATCCCGAAGCTCAAGATCAACTAACTCCAAGAGCTCAGGATCATCAACCATATCACACTTATTTAAAAAGACTACAATAGAGGGCACGCCCACCTGACGAGCCAATAAGATGTGCTCACGGGTCTGCGGCATGGGGCCGTCATCGGCGCCCACGACCAAAATAGCTCCGTCCATCTGCGCGGCCCCAGAGATCATGTTCTTAATGTAGTCGGCGTGACCAGGGCAGTCGATATGGGCGTAGTGGCGCTTGGCGGTCTCGTACTCCACGTGAGCCGTGGCGATGGTGATACCGCGCTCTTTTTCCTCTGGCGCCTTATCGATCTGATCGAAGGGTATGTAGTCGCCGCCGCCGGCTTTAGAGAGGACCAGGGTGATGGCCGCTGTTAAGGTCGTCTTGCCGTGGTCGATGTGCCCAATAGTACCCACGTTGACGTGGGGTTTGGAACGGTCAAATTTTTTCTTGGCCATGTTAAGCCTCCGTAAATTATATGCTCAAATAACCTAGTTAACTTTTAATGGTTCCTTTTAGCTTCCCTTTGAGCGGCCACTTCCTGGGCCACGGCCTCAGGCAGCGGCTGGTAACGCCCAAACTGCATACTAAAAGTTGCCCGGCCCTGGGTCCGGCTGCGAAGTTCGGTGGCGTAGCCGAACATGGAGGCCAAGGGCACTTCGGCCTTGACCACCCTAGAGCCGGCTAGGGACTCCAGATTTGAGACCCGGCCGCGGCGAGAAGATAGATCGCCTATGACGTCGCCGACGTAATCTTCCGGGGTCACCACCTCTAAATCCATGATGGGCTCGATAATAATCGAGCCGGCCTTAGCTAGGCCTTCTTTGAGGCCCAAGGAGGCGGCGATGGTGTAGGCCATCTCTGAGGAATCTACGTCATGGTAGGAGCCGTCAAAGAGAGTGACCTTAAGATCGGTTACCGGAAAGCCGGCCCTGACTCCGCCCTTTTTAGCCGCCTCAGCCGCTCCCTCGCCAATGGCGTTGAAGTATTCTTTGGGCACCGTGCCGCCGACTACTTGGGTGGCGTACTCAAATCCCGTACCCGGCTCTAGTGGCTCTAATCTCAACCAAACGTGACCGTACTGACCGCGACCGCCGGTCTGGCGCACATAGCGGCCTTCGGCTTCGACCTTTTTGGTGATCGTCTCGCGGTAAGCTACCTGGGGGGCCCCGAGGTTAGCTGAAACTTTAAATTCCCGAAGCAGCCTATCGGCGATAATCTCTAAGTGAAGTTCCCCCATGCCCGAAATGATGGTCTCGCCAGTTTCCTGATCGGTTTTAACCCGAAAGGAGGGGTCTTCGGTGGCCAGCTTGGCCAGGGCCACCCCTAATTTATCGGCTTCATCTTTATTTTTGGGCGACAAAGCGATATGGATGACCGGCTCGGGGATGTACATCTGCTCTAAGATTAACGGTTTAGCTTCATCGCAGAGGGTGTCGCCGGTCGAAGAATTTCTAAGACCAACAGCGGCGACGATATCGCCGGCGCCGGCTTCCTTAATCTCCTCGCGCTTGTTGGCGTGCATCTTAAGGAGTCGGCCAATTTTTTCGCGGGTAGACCTTCCAGAATTAAATACCTGATCTCCGCTTTTAAGGGTCCCCGAATAGATCCTTAAAAAGGTCAGGTGCCCCACGTACGGGTCGCTCATGAGCTTGAAGGCTAAAGCCGAAAAAGGCGCCTCATCGTCGGCTGGCCGCTCAACGACGTTGCGGTCGGGGTCGAGCCCGCTCACCGGCTTAATGTCCACCGGTGAGGGCAAAAAATCGACCACAGCGTCCAAGAGAGGCTGAACGCCTTTATTTTTAAAGGCCGAACCCAAAAGGACCGGCACGCATTTAAGGCCAATGGTCCCCTGACGCAAGATCTCGCGGAGCTTTTTAGCCGGAACGTCGCGGCCCTCGAGGAAATCTTCGATCAAAGAGTCATCGAAATCGGCTAAAACCTCGATCATTGCGTTTCTGGCTTCAGCCGCCTCCTCGAGCATCTCTTTAGGAATTTCAGTTTCCTCATAGCGCGAGGGGTCGGTGGGATCGTTAATGTAGCGCAGGGCCTTCATCTCGAGCAGATCGATTAAGCCGCTAAATTTTTCCTCGCGGCCGATGGGCAGCTGAAGCAAAACTGGCGTTGCCGATAAGCGCTCGCGAATTTCCGATAGGCAGCGGCGGTAATCAGAACCTAGCCGATCCATTTTATTTATGAAGGCAATCCTCGGCACCCCGTAGCGGTCGGCCTGACGCCAGACGGTCTCCGACTGCGGCTGAACGCAACCAACAGCGCAGAAGACGGCCACAGCCCCGTCTAAGACCCTCAGGCTTCTCTCCACCTCAATGGTGAAGTCTACGTGGCCAGGGGTATCTATTAAATTGATACGTTTTTTCCGCCAAAAACAGGTGGTCGCAGCCGAGGTAATGGTAATGCCTCGTTCTTGCTCTTGGGCCATCCAATCCATGACCGCTTGCCCATCGTGGACCTCACCGATCTTTTGGGAAACGCCGGTATAAAACAGTATGCGCTCAGAGGTCGTGGTCTTGCCAGCGTCGATGTGGGCAATGATGCCGATATTGCGGGTGTCGGCTATGGAAACCTGACGGGCCAAAATTTATTCTATCCTCTAATGTAATAGTAAGCTTTTTAATATTAAGCTTGTTAATAGTAAGATTATTAATAGCTAACTTGTCGTTTACTAGATAATCTTCCAATAACGAGCCATTTAGGCCTCGACCATTTTGAGCGAGGCCTCTAAAAAAACCAAGCGGTTTTCAAAGAGCTAAATGTCCATCACCAGCGGTAGTGAGCGAAAGCCTTGTTGGCTTCGGCCATACGGTGGGTATCCTCACGCTTTTTGACTGAAGCCCCGCGGCCCTGGGCGGCGTCCATGAGTTCGCCGGCCAATTTAGCCATCATGCCTTTTTCGCCCCGGCCTTGGGCATAGTTGATCAGCCAACGAATCGACAGGGCGGCCCGGCGGTCGGGCCGGATCTCAACCGGGACCTGGTAGGTCGAGCCACCAACCCGGCGGCTTTTGACCTCTAGGGCCGGACGGACCTGGTCCAGAGCTTTCTCAAAGGTCTTGATGGGGTCATCCTTAGTGCGTTCGGCAATCAGGTTAATAGCCCCATAAAATATGCGCTCGGCGCAACTTTTCTTGCCCCGACGCAAAAGATTGTTTATGAACCTAGACACCATCTTGTTGCCGTACCGGGGATCGGGCAGTATCTCCCGCTTGGAAACCTCTCTACGCCTTGGCATTTAACATCCTTTTTCTTTTGACTCTAGCTTTTATCGATATTGGGTTGAAAAGGCCTAGCCCTCAAAAACACAACCGGCCAAGTTGTAAATCTTGGTCGGTCGGGTATTACTTGGGCCTCTTGGCGCCATATTTGCTGCGACCCTGACGGCGTTTTTGGACGCCGATGGAGTCTAAGGTACCGCGAATAATGTGATAGCGCACGCCTGGTAGGTCTTTGACGCGGCCCCCGCGAATCATGACCACGGAGTGTTCCTGGAGGTTGTGACCCTCGCCCGGAATGTAACTAGTCACTTCCATGGAGTTGGTCAAGCGAACGCGGGCCACCTTGCGAAGGGCCGAGTTGGGCTTTTTCGGGGTGGCCGTATAGACCCTGATGCAGACCCCACGTTTTTGCGGGCAGCCCTTGAGAGCTGGAACCGTGTTTTTCTTAAGTTGGGCCTGGCGACCGAGGCGTATGAGCTGGTTAATGGTCGGCATTGTTTACCTGCGCCTTGGACTAGAAAGCGTCTTTTAAAATAAAGACCTTTGTAAAAAAACCAAAAATTGTCTGCACCAAAAAAAAGTGACAAAAAACACCTTCACCAGGCCTTAAGACCCTGTGGACCTTTTAAGAGCCTTTATCTGCTCCTATTTCCGGGGCTAATAAGCCAAAACGGAACGGTCCGGGGTGCACCCGGGAAGGTTACGGGTTTTTCTTTCCAAAGAAAGAAAATTAACCCGAAACTTTGCGACCTCTCAAGTTTTATCCTCTGAAGGCTCCACATGACCATATCGGGCCCTGCTTCAGAGTTTACTCGGTTGCTCAAGAAGCCGCCTAAGCGGACTTTGGAGTTATAACAGAACTACCAGCATGTGTCAAGCAATTTTAAAAAAAATCTTCGACAAAATAGTTTAGCCACTATATGCTGAGAGATATCTAGAAGCAAGCCCAATATGTAGGAACCTACCTTGGCGCTGAACTCGGCGTCCGCCAGGCAGATCGACTCCGCCCTCTTGCTCTCGCCCGACGTAGTCCAAAAACATCTCCACGCTCTGAAAGGAGACCGGCTCCCCGCCCCCGGGGCTGGGAATTTTTATCCGCCTAAGAAGCCTCCCAACTAAGCGCCGGCGCTCGGCTAAAGTTAAGGCCATTAGGCCGGCGGCTTCGAGGCTAAATCGTCCATCACTTAAGTTTGCGACTAAAGATCCCTCCAAACGGTCGAGCCAAGATTGCCAAAACTCTTCTTCGGCGGCGGCCAGGGAGGCGGCCCGGCCCAAGGCGGTTTTGACGGCCGGGTTAAGGGTCTCCATGGCCGGTAGGATGTTTAGGCGGACCCAATTGCGGTCAAAGCGGGGATCGCTATTGGAGGGGTCCTCTAACCAGGTTAGTTCTGACCCCGAAAGATAGGTTAATATCTCAGATCTTGTTAAGCCCAAAAGAGGTCTTATTATACGCCCGTTAACCTCCGGGATACCGGCCAGGCCCCCTGGCCCAACCCCTCGGGATAAGCGGAGGATGATGGTCTCGGCTTGATCGTCAGCTTGATGGGCGGTGACGATATAGTCCCCGCCCCATAAGCTTAGTTCGCCCTCTAAAAACTCGTATCTGGCCTTGCGGGCGGCTTCCTCGAGGCCCTTACCGCGCTCTTGGGCCAAAAGCTTAACCTCGCGCCTAGCGGTTTTAAAGGCTAGGCCCATCTTTTTAGCCACCTGGCCAGCCCATAGGGCCTCTTTGGCCGATTCCTCGCGCAGAGCGTGGTCCAAATGGGCCACCAATAAGTTTTCTTTTGGTAAGTTTTCGGCTAAAAGGCTCAAGAGGGCCATAGAATCTGGCCCCCCGGAAAAAGCGCATAAAAAGCGGCCCTTAGGAAAGCTGGGGCAAATCCTGGCCATGACCGCCTGAAAACGGGCCTTTAGCCGCTCGATATCATTTTTATATTGGCTCAACAAAGACGATCCGCCTAAAAGTCGTAGGCCACTATCCTAACCGGCGAAGCGCTGCCGCCGGCAATTTTAAGCGGGAAGGCCGAAACCAGCCTTTTTTTGCCATCCATGACCTCTTGAGGAAAGTTGACCTCTTCTATGACCAAAATACCGGCGCCTAGTAAAATCTCGTGGCAGGGTCTGGCCTTTTCCCTGGAACCATGACCGCCCAAGCTTAGAGCGTCGATACCCACGGCTTTAACCTTCAGATCTTTTAAGGCTTGGGCCCCTGGGCCATCGAGATAGGGCCATTTTTTTAGATAATCCTCTTCAAAGCCTCTTCTTTGGTTCCAACCAGTGTTTATTAAAACAAAATCCCCCTCTTGGATCTCTGTAAGCCAGGGGGCCAAGAGTTCCGGGCCAATGGGCTCGTCCGGACCTATTTTTTCCCTTAAATCGACAAAGACGCCGCGCCCCCAAAACCTCTCTAGCGGAAGGCTAACGCAGTCGCCAGCTCCATCGTAGAAGTGGTCAGGGGTATCGACGTGGGTCACCAGATGGGAGCTTACGACCATAGTTTCAGCGTTATAGCCTTCCCTGACCCGGTGAGAGGTCCTAGTGATTTGAGGAACTGGCATCCTAGGGTAGGCTGGACAGCCGTGGTAAATAGTTAGACTCAAATCGTAAAGCTTAACCTTACTTATATCCATGATAATTCCCTTAAAATTCTAGTATAAATCGGCCTAGCATTTTGATTAGGGCCAAAAAACAAGATTATTGTATCACATGCGCTTGGAATTTAAGAGGAGAGGAAAATCGGTCGGGGATGAGAAGCCATCCCCGACCGGTAGCGAGTTATTTTGGTGGGGAATAAATGATCTCTTCGCGCATGGCGTAAGCTTCTTTGACATCCGGGCAACCGGTCATGATCATGGCCTGCTCCAACTGAGCTCTCAAAGTCTCGGTGTAGAGGGTTACGCCCTCGCGACCGCCGCCTATGGCCACAATGGAGTAGGGGCGACCGATCATGACCGCGTCGGCCCCCAAGGTTAACATCTTAAATATATCCACGCCCGTGCGGACGCCGCCGTCAACGAACAAGGCTACCTTGCCCTTAACGGCCTTGGCTATGGCCGGCAATACCTCAGCCGTTCCCGGGACGCAGTCTAAGACCCGGCCTCCATGATTGGAGACCACCAGGCCGTCGGCGCCGGCTTGAAGGCATCTTTGGGCGTCTTCAGGCGTCATCACGCCCTTAATGATGATATTTAAGCCCATATCATGAGCGGTCTTAATAATGGCGCTCAGCTCGCTTAAATCCTTGGGATAGGCTGGTTGACCCATCAGGCGCAAAGTAATTAGGCCAATGCTATCGAGATCGCAGGCCACGACCTTACAGCCAGCTTTAAGGCACATGTCGAGCTTTTCGGCGATCTTATCGGGTTCCCAAGGCTTAATGAAGGGCAGGATCCCGCCGCCGCCAAGTTTTGTAGCCTGACTTAAGCCCGTCCGCATAACCTCTATGGGCACAGCGTCGGGCGTGCCGGCTACGATGCCGCCGTCAGCCGCCCCTAAAGCCACAGCTTCCTGGTATTCTTCTTCGCTGATGGCCCCGGCTAAGTTAAAGGCGATGCCGCCCACCGGTCCGACCATCAAGGGCAATTTGAGCTTAAAGCCTAAGATCTCGGTTTCCAATTTCGGAAAGTAGACCCGGTGGACCAGCTTAGTATTCAGCTCAATATTAGCTAAAGCCGAAATATTGTTGCGGAAAGAAACGCCTGTCAGCGTCCCGCCCATGCCCGGCACCTCGCCAGAGCAGACCCGGCCGTCACAGACCGGACAGACCCGGCAACTGCCCTTGGTTAGCGTCCTGGCTTTATCTCTGATTTCCTTAAGATTCATCACAGCCTCCAAATAAGTATGTATTAAAGTTGTAGCGGCGCGGCCCTGGCGCCTTATCCCGCGAGGCTATTTTAAAATAGCCGATTTAAATCGTAAACCAATTTTTTGACTCTAATACTACACCAAGACCGATATTTTTTAAACCAACTAAGAGCTCAAAGTTATCGAGCCCATCTCTGCGTTGCCTTGGTTACCTTGGCTCCCCACGGCTCCCTTGAATCCTTTGCCCACCTTGATTACCTAGCCTACCTTTACGAACTAAGCTCCAATAGGTTATCTTAGGATAGTTCGCTTAGGTTAGTTCTCTAGCCTTACTCAAATCCAAGGACTCTGGACAATGTAGGCTTCCTAAACTATCCTTAAGCATCCAATATTTTTTTTGTGATGAGGCACTTAAACCCTCACAATCAGCCAACCGCAGCCCCATGTCCAGCCCTAAATTTTATGCTTCTAGACAATTTTTCAGTTTTGGAGTATATTAGTTTTAAGTTATGTGCTATTATTTGAGTAAATCTGTAGGACTCAGACGGTTTTCACTTTCGCGTTCGGACAATCTACTTAACGCCATAAAAAATGGCCGCCACTTTTGGGGCCAATTAAATTTTGAGGAACGATAAATGTCGAATTGGGTCGAAACAAAAATTAGAGATATCGCCATCATTAATTATGGTAAGGCTTTGACTTTTCTCAACCGTTATCCCGGAAAGTTTCCTATCTATGGCTCAGCAGGGCTTATCGGCTATCATTTTAAATCCGTGACCGATTCGCCGGGAATTATCATTGGCCGCAAGGGCAATGTTGGCAAAGTCTATATATCTAACGAACCATTTTGGCCGATAGATACCGTTTATTACATTAGCAGAGATGAAATCAAATGCGATTTTAAGTTTCTATTCTATTTATTGCAGTCCTTGGGCCTGGAAAACCTAAACGAAGACACGGCTGTGCCCGGGCTCAACCGGGATACGGTTTACGGCATTCGAATTCCTCTGCCGCCCCGGGATATCCAAGTGGCCATTGGCTCTCTTTTGGACAGCCTTGACCAAAAAATCGGGGTCTTAGAGCGGCAGAACGCCACCTTAGGCAAAATGGCCGATACCATCTTCAGCCAGAGGTTTTTGGCCGATCAATCCCCGTACTGGCCCCAAAAACCGCTCACGACTTTTGGTCCGATTATCGCTGGCCAAACTCCATCCAAAAGAAATAAATTGTTTTATCACAATGGCACGGTGCCTTTTATTAAAATTCCGGATATGCATGATAACGTCTTTATCCTGACGACCAAAGATAAACTAACTGACTTGGGGGCCCTGAGCCAAAGCCGCCGCATCGTGCCGCCCCACTCGATTTTGGTCAGCTGTTTGGGGACCGTCGGCCTGGTCTCCTTTAACGCCGTTGCCGGCCATACCAATCAACAAATAAATAGTATTGTGCCAGAAGTAGATTTTTATAGGTATTATTTATATTGTTATCTCAAACATCTCTCTAGCCTCTTGATCAATATGGCCAGCGGCAGTACGGTCACCCCCAACTTAAATCTATCCAATTTTTCCAAAATAGAGCTGCCTCAACCGCCAAATAGATTATTGGTCGATTTTCATCGCGATGTATCACTTTTATTTAATCGTATTTTAATAAATTCTCAACAAATACTCAGATTAAAAACCATCTTTACCATGGTGCTTCCCCAAATATTCAATAAAACAATTAATATTTCTGCATAAAATATTTATCCCAGGCCAAATGAGGAAGGCTAGGAAACCCGGAAGTTCTGGAAGGTAGGAAAAATCTGGAAAGTGCTGGAAAGCTTGTGAAGCCCGAGAAAGCTATTGTCTAGCTTTTGGTGACTCTGTCTAGGCCAGGGCGAACAGAGAGCTTTGGTGAGAGCGGCCAAAAAAAGTTCTCAAAAAAAGGCCAGGTTCATAAGCGCTTGGTTTTTCTTGGGTAATCCTCCATCTTCTAGGGTTTCGTTTCCGGGCGTCTTCTAGCTTGCGATAAAAAGATCCTTTTTTTTCCTAGAACGCCCGCGTAAAGTTTCTATACCTAACCTTGCACCCTCTAATATTTTCGGCCCTTACTTTGGCAATCTTTAACTTGCCAAGTTAAAGATTGCCAAGATAATGGCCAGCCAAAACACCACGCTCGCCCTTAGCCATAACCATCGGCCATAATCATTAACCATGCCCATCAGCCATAACCCTTAACCATAACCATCAACCATGTCTCTTTGACGCGGTAAGGCTTTTGGGGCTGCTGGCGGGCCCATAGCCATTGGCGGCTGGCGGCTTTCGGGAGGGCTTCATTTTTTTCTTGCTAAATCAACCATGTCGAGGTATTATTAAAAATTAAACAATTTCTCTGGGGCCACTTGATGTGCTTTAGCGTCTTTGGCCTGGCAATCAAAATTTTTTGAGTTTAATTTCCATGGTCTTTAAGCTTCAAAAAAAGAGAAAATATTCGTAATTATGTCTGATAATAATGAAAAATCTTCATCCGGCAATTTAGGCCTTTTTAAACCGCCCAAGAATGAAAAAATCCCCACAGCCATAATCCGACAGATTCGTACGGCTATTATGCAGGGTAAGCTTGTTCCTGGTCAGGCCTTACCTAACGAGAAAGAACTCATAAAAGAATTTAACGTGAGCAAACACACTCTAAGGGAAGCCCTTAGGACCTTGGAGTGGTTGGGCTTAATTACCATTAAGCTGGGAGCTGGCGGCGGACCGGTGGTCCGGGAAATAGATTTTGATAACGCCAGAGAGTATTTTACGAGTTTTCTCCATTTTCAGAGGGTCTCACGAGCCGATCTTTACGAGATGAGGAAATTGACCGAGCCCTATATCGCCCGCCGGGTGGCTGAGACATTAACGGAGGAGACTCTTTCCTCCCTTGAGAAAATACATGAAAATTGCCGCTTAATCTTGGAATCCGGTCAGAGCCTGGTCGGAGCCGAAGCTGAGATACTCTTTCACGTTTGCTTAGCCAAACACACTAATAATTCCATCCTTTGGATGTTAATGGATTTTGTCAATAATATTTTAGCCGACCTCAAGACGGAAATTAAACCCGGCATGGACTTTTCTTACAATGTCCTGGCCGCCCATCAAAGAATTATCGACGCCATTAAGGCCCGGGACCCTGATGCCGCCGAACAGGCTATGAAAGATCATATCTACGAGGTCGCAAGCGAGCTCGATACTTTAGTGGAAAACCGCCAAAAAAAATTGGCCGCCTCTAAGGCCTAAATTTTTATCGGCATCTCTATCTGGCCTTATAAAGAATGCAGCCCATTTTAGGGGAAGTGCTCCCCAAAATGGGCTGCATTTTTATTTTTCTAGCTTAACTAAAGCTCGCGGTTAATGGTGCCTTCCCAGGTACTGACCTTGGCCTCTTGAGATTCTTCCGGTGAGATCCACTTGGTGGTCACGGTCTTAACCCTGGTGTAGAAGCGCAGGCCGTCCCGGCCAAGGCAGTGAAGATCGCCAAAGAAAGATCTCTTATGGCCGGAGAAGGGGAAAAAGCCCAAGGGCACTGGAATGCCCACGTTGATGCCAACCATGCCGCCGTCGGTTAAGCGGGCGAATTCTCGGCTGTAATAGCCGCTGGTCGTAAAAATCGATGAGCCGTTGGCAAAGGGATTGGCGTTCATTATGGCCAAGCCCTGGCTAAAATCTTTACAGCGCTTAACGCAGACTACCGGACCAAAAATTTCCTGATCGCCTACGGTCATGCCGGGCATAACCTTATCTAAGATGGTTGGGCCGACGAAATAGCCTTCCTCAAAGCCTTTGGGTTTGCAGCCGCGACCGTCTAGGACTAATTCAGCCCCTTCCTCGACCCCCTTGGCTATCCACTTTTCCACGGAATCTTTTTGGCCCTGGCTGACTAGAGGCCCTAATTGGGTGGCCGGATCCCAAGCCGCCCCGATGACCAATTCTTGGGCCAATTTTTTTAGGATTTTAACGAACTCATCGGCCACACTCTCCTGGACCACGGCCACGGGGAGAGCCATACACCTTTGACCTGCGCAGCCAAATGAAGAGTTAACAACCCGGCGAGCGGTCCACTCCAGGGGCGCGTCCTCTAAAATCAGGGCGTGATTTTTGGCTTCGGTCAAAGCTTGGACTCGTTTACCGGCTGAAGCGGCCATAGAATAGACTATCTTACCCACCGATTCCGATCCCACGAAAGATACCCCGTCGATATCGGGATTAGCGATTAGTCCGGCTAACTCCTCACGGCTGCAGGTAATGAGGTTAACCACTCCTTTGGGGAGCCCCGCTTCAATGAGGAGCTCTAGTAAACGCATAGCCGATTGAGGCACCATGCTAGCCGCCTTTAAGACCATGCAGTTGCCGCTAGTTATGCAGACCGGAATAAACCAACCAAAGGGAATCATGGCCGGAAAGTTATAGGGCGCCACGCCTAGGAAGACGCCTACCGGCTCACGGTAGAGGTTTATATCGTGAGAGCGGGTAGCTTCCATCATGGCGTAACCCTGAAGCTCTAAGGGCGCGCCCAAAGATAGTTCGCAGGCCTCGATGACCTTAAAGACGTCGCCTTTGGATTCCTCAAAGTTTTTACCCATTTCCGTGGCCACCAAGGTCGATAGCTCGTCAAAATGCTGATTGACCAGTTCCCGGAAGCGAAAGATCAACTGAGTCCTGACGGCCACCGGCTGAGACGACCACCCGACAAAGGCCGCTCGGGCGGCTTTAACCGCCTCTTGGGTTTCTTCTTTGGTGCAGATCGGGGCCTGGGCGATCTGCTGGCCAGTGGAAGGGTTCATGACCGGGGAGTATTTCCCTGACTTAGAATCCCGCCACTCATTATTTACGCAGTACTTCAATATTTTAATGGCCATAGATGTTCTCCTAACGACGCGTGGGATTGATTGAAATTACCCTACGGTTCTATAAAGAAGCTTGATAAAGGGCGATTATTTCTTCTTTAGTGGCCAGCCTAGGGTTATTAGCCGGGCTGCCGCTAGCTAAGGCGTCATCAGCCATTTTAGAGACCACTGGCCCGAGCTTTTCTGCGGTCACCCCCAGGGCCGATAGAGATGGAACTTCGAGCTCCTTTATGAGCTGACGCACCTTTTGACACCCGCTTTTAGCCGTCTTAATATCGTCGCCTAAGTCAGCCAGGCCCATGGCCATGGCCAAATCTTTGTAGCGGGGAAAATTTCCGGACAGAGAAAAATCCATGACCTCCCCTAGAAGGGCGGCGTTGGAAACGCCGTGGGCCACATGAAACATCGCCCCGACCGGTCGCGACATCCCATGAACCAAAGCCACTGAGGAATTAGAGAATGCTAGGCCGGCCTCTAGAGCCCCTAAGAGGGTTTTTGAGCGGGCTTCAATATTTCCTGGCTCGCGCCAAGCTAAGGGGAGGTTTTCCGATAAGAGCTTAACTGCGCTTATGGCAAAGAGATCCGATATGGGATGGGCCTTACGAGAGACATAAGCCTCAATGGCGTGGGTAAAGGCGTCAAGACCGGTAGCCGCCGTCAGAGCTTTAGGCATCCCCAAGGTGAGCATGGGATCGACTAAGGCGACCTTGGGTATGATTCTAGGGCTTATTATGAGCATCTTAACGTTTTTACTGGTGTCAGTGATTATGGTCGTGGCCGTGACCTCGCTACCGGTCCCGGCCGTGGTAGGGACGGCGATTAGCGGTAAGGCGTCTATGGTAACTTTATCAATACCCATATAATCTTGGATGACGCCCTTATTGGTGGCCAGAAAACTTACGGCCTTAGCTACGTCTATGGGGCTTCCGCCGCCTACGGCTATCAAAAGATCACATTTTTCATCGATCTGAGTTTTTAGGCACTCCTCAACGTGCTCCATGGTGGGCTCTTTATCGACGCCATAATAAATGGCGCTCGTAAGAGAGGCCGCCTTAAGGGACGCGACAATGGGTTCGAGCACCCCGCTAGAATTTATAAAGGGGTCGGTAACTAAAAGTGGTCTTTTGGCTCCAAACCTCTTAGCCTCTTCCCCGACCTTAGTGGCGACGTTCTGGCCAAAGTGGATGGTTGAAGGGGCGCGTACGACAAAACTGTTCATGGCGCAAAGCTCCTTAGAAATTGCCCAAGGGACCAATAAGATCCCTAGTTCTAGTTTTACCGCCCAAAGTCGAATCCCTAGGGCGAGTGTTTTACGCGATCGTAGTAGAGCGATCGCGGTAGCCCGATCGCAGCGGTCTATGCGATTATGGCTAAAAAAACCCTAAAAATGAATACAAGCTGTATGGTCAAAAGGTTAACCTAGGGGGCTTAAATGTGTCAAGGAAATTTAATAATATTGG
>JAITJB010000240.1 GCA_031279155.1 Deltaproteobacteria bacterium
AAACCGTGGTCCTAGCCACGGGAGGGGCCTTAGGGCTCTACACCCACCATAGCGGACCAGCTGAGCTGACCGGCGACGGCCTGGCCTTAGCCTACCAACTAGGAGCCGCCTTAAGGGACATGGAATTTGTGCAATTCTATCCTTATCGCATCTATTCCCCCATGACCTCAGACATATTTCCTGATATATTTAACCACGGCGCTAAGTTCGTTAACCACTTGGGGCAGCGCTTCATGGAAAAATACCCCAAAAAAGAACTGGAAAACCGCGATGTCTTAGCCCGGGAGATCTACGCTCAAAAAGAGGTTAGGTTAGATTTAAGCTTAGTTGATCTTGATTTTTTAGATAAAGAGGCTCCTAGTTTAGCTCGTCTTTACGAAAAGTTTTCCCAAGAGCCTTTTTTAGTTCGGCCAGTCACCCATTTCACCATGGGCGGCTTGTGCGTGGATAGTTTTGGCCAAACATGCGTACCTGGCTTACTGGCCGCCGGAGAGGTTACCGGCGGCCTCCACGGGGCCAACCGCCTGGCCGGTCACGCTTTGAGCGAGACAGTCGTTTTCGGTCGCCGCTGCGGCCTTAAGGCCGCCCAAACGGCCTTAGACGTCAGCTTTTGTCACTCTAATATGCCGCTGCCGCCCTTGCCCGAGTCCGGGCGCGATGAGCTTAAGGATATTATAAGTAATCTTAGAGCCCTTATGTGGTCAAAAGTCGGATTGATTAGAGATGAAAATGGGCTAAACGAGGCTCTTTTATCCATAGATTCCTTGGGGCGAGAACTGGCCGCCAGAAAGCCGGCTCATCTGCGAGCCTTTAAAAAAGTCAGTCGGGCCTTAGCTATGGCCCGTTTGATTGTTAAGGCCGCTTTAAATCGCCAAGAGAGTCGGGGGGCCCATTATAGGTCCGATTTTCCGGAGACCAGAGAAGAATTTCATGGTAGCTTTGTCTTCCAGAGGTCAAATATGACCTTTCAGCCGGTCTAACTAGCCGGTAAGATCTTTATATCCGGTTCGATTATATTTTATCCACGAGGGCGAAAAACCGATGGCAAATAACTTTCAAATTGGCCTTGTCATTAAGAGGTTGAGATTAGAAAAATCTCTTACGCTTCAGCAATTAGCCGGTAAGACATCGCTTACAGCGGCTTATATCTCTAAATTAGAAAACGAGAAAGTTTCCCCATCTATTCAGACGCTAAAGAGCATAGCCGACGCTTTAAACGTCAACATGACCGAGTTTTTTGAAAACGATCTCATTAATGATCCCTGTATCAACCCGCCCTCGACCTGGACCCAAAAATTGGTCAAGGGCTGGAAGGCCGATGTCAGGCAGATGGTTAAGTTAGTCGGCAACAAAAAAATGCAGCCCTTCTTTACCACCATACCGCCTAAGGGCGGGGCCCATAAACATTATGCCCACCCTGGCGAGGAACTGGTCTACGTCTTAGAGGGCGTTTTAACTTTGGATTTAAATGGCAAAACCAGTAAGCTCAGCGCCGGGTCTCTGGCCTATTTTTCGGCTTTAGTCCCCCATACATGGGTTAACAACACCAAGCAGCCCGTCAAGATGATTTGGGTGTGCTCGCCGCCCAGCTGGTGAGCTGATATAGCAAAAGCGAGTAAGCTTTTCTGCCAGACAGTAAGTTAGCCTAGAAAGCAAGATAGCCTAGAAAGCAAGATAGCCAAGTTAGCCTAGTTAACTTAGAAAGGATATATCATGACCCAACCAACCCTTCAGATCAGGTCTTACCATATTTTTGTCGAGGAGTGCCACTTAGATGGCTTAAAACCCGTTAGCCCGCCCACCCGCAAAGCTGCGGCGGCCGCAGTCTTTAAAAACCCCTACGCCGGGGTTTATCAAGAGGATTTAAGTTTGTTTTACGCTTGGAGCGAGGAGTTAGGGGCTATTTTAACCGCTAAGGCGGCAAACGCCTTGGGCATAAAGCCCCATGAAGTCCAAAGCTATGGTAAGGCGGCCATAGCCGGGCTTAAGGGCGAAAGGGAACACTGCGCAGCCCTGATGCATCCTAGCTTAGGTAAACCCATCCGCCAATTCATAGGCGGCGGCAAAGCCTTATTACCTTCGGCCAAAAAAATCGGCGGCCCTGGTACGGCCATTGATCTGCCCTTGGGCCACAAAGACGCGGCCTTTGTCCGCTCCCACTTCGACGCCATGGAAGTGCGCATTTCTGACGCCCCTTCCGACGATGAGCTGATTTTAATAGTTGGTCTAACCGACTCCGGTCGGCCCCATGCCCGAGTTGGCGGCCTTTTAGTCTCAGAAATTAAAGGCGAGGACGGTTTGCGTTAAAAGAGCTTTCAGGCTATTTATTGGCGTTATTATTGGTGATATTATGGAAGTACTTATTAAAAATATCGGTAAATTAGTTAGTGGTGATATCAATCATCCCGTCATAGACCATAACAGTTTGTTTATAAAGGACTCGATGATCTGTGAAATCGGATCCTCTCTCAACTACCATAGCGATTTGACCATTGACTGCCAGGGCACGACCGTCTGCCCAGGGCTTTTTGATACCCACTGCCACGTGGTCTTAGGCGATTTCACCCCCCGACAAAATCAGCTCGGCTTCATTGAGAGCGCCCACCACGGCGGGGTGACCACCTTTATCTCAGCCGGCGAGGTCCACCTGCCAGGTCGGCCCACTGACCGGGCCGGGGCCAAGGCCCTAGCCACCTTGGCCTATAAGTCATTTCAAAAGTTTCGGCCAGGCGGGGCTAAGGTTTTAGCCGGGGCTTTAATCTTAGAAAAAGGCTTAACCTTTGAAGATTTCCGCGAGTTAGCCGATGAGGGCGTATGTCTAGTGGGCGAGATCGGCTTGGGCTCAATAAAAACTCCTGAAGAAGCCGCGCCTATGGTAAAATACGCAAAACAAAATGGTTTTAAAGTTATGATGCATACGGGCGGGACCTCTATTCCCGGTTCTAGTACCGTAACAACTCAAGAGGTTATTGATGTTGGTCCGGACATCGTCTCCCACCTTAACGGTGGGCCCACAGCTATTAGCCAGGACGAAATCATCAAACTAGTCCGCGAGACTTCCTTTACCCTAGAATTAGTCCACTGCGGCAACAATTTAGCTGCCAACGTAGCTCTAAATGAGGCCAAATCTTTAGGCTGCCTCCATCGCTTCATCATCGGTAACGACAGTCCCTCAGGGACCGGCGTGGTCTCCTTGGGCATCTTAAGGATGATCACCCACATAGCTTCCCTCGGCGGCGTTGAGGCGCCGGTGGCCTTAGCCTTAGCTACCGGTAACTCATCTAAGGTCTTTGGCCTTAACCGAGGTCTCATCGAGGTTGGCCGCGAAGCCGATCTCGTAGTTCTAGACGCCCCCATGGGCTCTTACGGCCAAGACGCCTTACAGGCCATGACCATAGGCGATCTGCCGGCCGTCTCTTTGGT
>JAITJB010000300.1 GCA_031279155.1 Deltaproteobacteria bacterium
CCAATTCGGTCTAATTTTCAATGCTACGAAAACCAGAGTTAAGGGCAATTCAATGCCTCGACTTGGAGAGTCAGATGTTTATATCTGTCGAAACCCTAAACGGGCTTCCCGGGCCAGGGGGTTCAAAAATATCAAACGCCTAAACCCTGAACGCGTACCTGGTAGCATGATGGAAAAACCTGGCCTTTGTTGCTTACGAACCAATGATTTAACAATGTCACCAGAAAATATGTGGCATTTATATTCAAAACTTACTGATATTGAATGTGTATTTAGACGCCTAAAATATGAACCTTGTTTAAGATCAATATATCACTATAAAGATACAAATATAGAAAGCAATTTATTTATATTTGTTTTAGTATACCAGTGTGTTCAATATCGGAAATGTATTAAAAGCATCAGGTATAAATGAAAGCTGGTGGAGTCTTCGTAATTGTCTTGCCAGTCATGGCCGCATGACTTTTGTTCTGCCGAAAGAAGATGGGGGTTGTGAACTGATTCGAAAAGACCCTTGAACCTGAAAGCGGCCAGGTTGCCATATATCGCGCTCTTAGGATAACCAACCACCCTGAAGTAATGGAATAATGGAATTATAGATTGCCCAACTAGACCACCAAAACCGACCAAAAATTGACCGCCCAGTCTGGAAGGGGGTCTGGAAGCAGGGTAAAAAAGCCTAAATAAAAGCCTAAATAAAAGCCCAAGAAAAGCCCAAGAAAAGCCCAAGAAAAGCGAAGAAGGCCCAAGAAAAGCGTGGAAGGCCTAAGAATTACAAAGGGCCCTGGCTATGCCAGGGCCCTTTGCTTTTCTTAGCTCTTATTGTTTTTGAGGCTATTCTTTCTCTTCTTGAGGCTTAAACTCGGCGATGACCTTTTCGCGGATTTGGGCCGGGGCCTCGTCATAGTGAGAAAATTCCAGCGAAAAAGACCCGCGCCCTCCGGTCATGGAAGTTAGGGATGGAGAATAAGTTAAAAGCTCCATCTGCGGGACATTGGCGTTTATGACCTGTTTTTTGCCGTGGCTTTCAGTGCCTAGAAGTTTACCGCGGCGGCTGGAAATATCGCCCATGACGTCGCCCATAAATTCGTCAGGCACGGTCACCGTCAGAAGCATTACTGGCTCTAAGATAGTTGGGGTGCACTCCATAAAGCCTTTTTTAAAGGCCATGGAGCCAGCGATTTTAAAGGCCATTTCCGAAGAATCCACGTCGTGGTAGCTACCGAAGACCAAGGAAACCTTGCAGTCAACCACGGGATTACCGCTAACTACGCCGTTAGCCATAGTTTCCACGATGCCTTTTTCCACGGCCGGAATGTACTGCCGGGGGATGACGCCGCCGACAATCTTATCTTCAAAGACAAAGCCCTCGCCTCGAGGCAATGGCTCTAGCTCAATAACAGCGTCGCCGTACTGACCTTTACCGCCGGTCTGTTTTTTGTAGCGACCCTGGACCTTGGTTCTGCCCTTGATGGTCTCTTTGAAGGCCACCTTAGGCGCCTTGAGGATGACCTCGACATTATATTTGCGCTTAATTTTTTCTAAAGTAGCGTCCAGGTGGACCTGACCCATGCCTGATAAGATCATTTCCTTGGTTTGGTTGTTGCGAGAAAGCCTTAAGGTCACGTCCTCAATGGTCATCTTGTTGATGGCCGCAAAGACCTTCTCTTCATCGCCCTTGCTTTTGGCTTCCACGGCAAAAGAGACCACGGGCATCATGGCCGGGCTAGCCGGGAAGATGATTTGCGAGTTTTCATCTGATAGAGAGTCGCCGGTCATGGTGCTCTTAAGCTTACTGACGGCTACGATATCGCCTGGCCCGGCTTGGTCCACGGCCTTTTGGGCTTTACCTTCCATGGCAAATAACTGCCCGTAGCGCTCCTTTTGGCCGCGATTGACGTTTAAAAAGCCGCTATCAGGCGTCATGGTCCCGGAGAAAATGCGGATGACGGTCAATTGACCGGCAAAGGGGTCGACAATGGTCTTAATGACCAGGCCGCCAAAGCTTTCCTCGGGGGTAGGTTTTCTGACAACAACGGCTTGGGGGTTATCGGGTAGATGACCTTGAATATCCCCGCGATCAAGAGGGGAGGGGAGAAGATCGATAACCTTATCTAAAAGATATGATAGTCCTGTAAGCTTAATGCCGGCCACCGGGATAACCGGGGCCAGATGGCCGCCTAAGACAGCCGCTTTTAAAGCTTCTTCTAAGGATTCGGTGGAGATTTCCTCGCCTTCGAGGAATTTTTCGATTAAGACGTCGTCATTTTCACAGATAGACTCAACTAGTTTCTCCCGCCACTCAGCCGCTTCTAGCTCGAGATCGGTTGGAACAGCCTGAACTTGGGCTTTACCGGTCTCATCGTAGAGGTG
This sequence comes from Deltaproteobacteria bacterium, assembly GCA_031279155.1. GTDB lineage: Bacteria > Desulfobacterota > Desulfarculia > Adiutricales > Adiutricaceae > JAISWF01. Next base: position 2,374 of record JAITJB010000300.1, read on the forward strand.
AGCCTTTAAAGTCAGTAGGTCTATGACGCCTTTAAAGGCGTCCTCTGAGCCCACCGGGATAGCCACGGGAATGGCCTTGGGCTTGGTGAAGGATTCGTTGATGTTTTCTAGGGTTTTAAAGAAATCAGCCCGCTCGCGGTCCATTTTGTTGATGACCAGTAACCTCGGAAGGTTTAAGGCGTCAGCGAAGGCCCAGCCTTTTTCGGTGGACACCTTAACCATGTCCACGGCATCGACTAAGACGATAGCTGAATCAACCCCGTAGAGGACGGTCCTGGTGTCGTTGAGGAAGTTTTCTCCCCCAGGGGTGTCAACGAAGGTGATCTGGTTCTTCTTCCAGGGGAAGGAGTGGAAAGCCGAACTCAGGCTGTTTTTCCGCTTGATCTCTTCGGGCTCGAAGTCCAGCACGCTGGTTCCTTCGGTGACCGAACCCAAACGGGTGGAGACCTTAGTCAGAAATAAAAATGACTCGGCCAGGGAGGTCTTCCCTGCTCCGCCATGGGATAACAAGGCGAGGGTTCTCTGTTTTGAGACGTCTTTCATGGAAACACTTGGCGTAAAAAACCCGGAACAACGCTCCGGGAGGAAACGCGACCTCCTTGGTTTGGAATTAGCCGGGCCCGGGTGGCCCGCCATGGTCAGCGGGCCCCCGATTTTTCCGGGAAAGCGGACCAAAATGGGCCGCGTCAGGGTTTGGTGTTGGCGTCAGTGGTTCGATTTTAGGGCCGTAGCGTGATCCTTGGGACTCACCAAAGGCAGCGCCTAACATCGAAACTAAAAGTGACCAGTTAATTATGGCCGTTTCGACGGATTCTGTCAAGATCGTCTAAAAATTCCGCCAGCCTAAAGCCTCAAATCAAAGGCTTAGATCGTTTGGGGCTATTTGGCGCTGAACTTCCAGCCCAACTCGGAAACCAAGATAGCCAAAATTATGATGGCCCCACCTACGACAACATGGGCGGTTAACTTTTCATTAAATATGAAGACAGCTGCGATAGTGGCCGTGATAGGCTCAGCTTGAAAGCAGATCATGGCCTGAATGGGCGTGGTGTATTTCTGGCTACTAGTATGGAGGAGTACCGTTATAACCGAAGCTAAGATAGCGTTAAAAATTAACCCAATGACAAATTTATTGGAAAGCGTTAGCCCCTTAACCAGATCCGGGTGGAGAGGCGGCGTTAGCCCAGACTCAAGCACGATAAAGGTTAAGAGGCCAACCGGCAAGACCCCCACCAACTGCCAGAAGAGGTATTGATAAGTTGCGCCCATGCCCGTCTTACCAGTGGTGTAGACCGATAGGTAGATCATGTACAGAGCCCAGACAGGAATTGAGATTAAGCCTACGATATCACCGGCGTTGATGCCTTTAAAAGACGGGTCCAAAAAGATGTAAAGACCGATGATGACGATAACCAAGCCTACTAGGCTATTAATTTTAATAACATCTCGAAACAAGATGTAGTTTAAGATGGGTATGCCCAGTAAGCACATACCGGTAAAGAAGGCCGCTCGGGCGACATCGGTAAAATTTAGGCTGTAGGTTTGTAAGAGGTACCCGCCTCCCATCATCATGCCTAGGATTAGGCCCTCGTTGCGGTTTTTTTTGGGGGTAAGCTTGATGTGTTTAGCGAAAAGGACGTAGGTAACCAGAGCGGCTAGGGCGAAGCGCATGAACATAAATAGTCCGGGCGAACAATCTGCTAAGCCCCAGCGACCGAAGATAAAGGAAAATCCCCAGATACTGGCTCCAAATAAAATTAATAAATCGGCCTGCCAATTTTTCATATGCCTATTTCCATGGAATTTTAATTTTGGGATTACTTTTTCCTGGCTTTTGGCTTCGGGCTGACCAATAGCCGACGACGGCGCTAAAAAATGGTCGATACTGGCCTTAAGAAAGGCTAAGGGTTTGGTCATGTTTCTTGGGTTAAAGGCCATAAAAATGTACTTTGGTCGATTATAACCGGATAAGAAAAAGTTGGCTACCTAAATTTAAGTCTTTGATAGTACAAAAGCCTTATATTTTTTTGGCCAAGGCAGCGGTAAGCGTGTTATTTTAGCTTTTTCTATGCTTGAGCCCTTTTGGCTACGGAAGATGGAATGGTAATTTGGCTATAAGATTTCGCAAGGTATGCCGCAGGGCAAGTTAATCACATCATTTGATGCTGGCCCTACCTTGGGGCGCTCTCGTTAGGGCGGGTCTTCGTTAGGACGCTTCGCCTTATAGGCCGCAGCATTTTATCTTGGAAAGGCGCTATCTTTTGACTTGTTTGTCTTTTAACTTGTTAGCTCTTCGATGGGCGAATCTTAATGGATTAATGGCCAAAACGGCTGACAGGAATGCCGCCGACCTAATTGGATTTTTGTATTCTATTGGGAACCGAAAAGGCCAAAAGGCGTAGTTGCGCTTTTTAAGAGCTTTTCAATAATCTTGTATTTTTGGCTAAAGGATGATATTTTTTTATTGTCTAAATTCAAAGCCTCAAAGATGAGGTTGGCTAGTCGTAGTTTGGTTGCCGTAGTTTGATTTCCCTGGTTTGATTGCCATGACTTAATTAGCCTGCTAAGCGGCCAAATAGCTCGCCTGGTCGGCGAAACTCCCGGCCGGTATGCCCCAACGTCCCGGCGTAGGCCGTAAATACGGTCCTACTGGTCTGGCTGGAGTTCTGGCCTAAATCTTAAGAAGACGCGTCCGGCGTCATCATCATCATCATCATTATTATTATCGTCGCCAATGATGTTGAGCGGCCAGTAGTACTTCTCATCCCCGCTTAACCGCAGGCGCATCGTAAAGTCAACCAAGGCCAGGCGCCAGGTCGCTCCAAGTAGCCTTAACGTTTCCTTCGGGCGCGGCGGGTGACCCGAGGCGCGCCTGACTCCCAGAGACCCTCGGAAATCATAATGCGCCTCACGGTCTCTTTGCTGGCCACGATGCCAGAGTGTTCACTTAAATGCTTACTTATGAGCGTCGGGCCGAATTCCATTAACTCATTTTTGATGATGGTTACGATCTTCTCCCTTGTCTCGGGAGGGAAGGCGTTATGGGGCTTTTTGTCGGACGTCTTGCGGAGCAGGCCCTCGGGGCCTTGAATTCTGAAGGCCTTCACATACCTCTGGATTTGGCGCAGAGACAAGCCGAGTAACTCGGCCACCTTCCATTGGGGCACCTTCTTGGCGATGGCCTGCTCGATAAGGTATTGCTTGTACTGCCGCTGAGCCTCGACTCTGATCGGCATCAGCTCCTCGTTCGTCAATTCACTTAATGCTCTGTTTGTTCGCTCAGATGACGCTGGAGGCGACGCCTCCGGCGCCTGGTTGTCCTGTGGCGGTTCCTTTAGCTTTTGGGTTGGGGGCGACTCGCCCCGCTTGAGTTCTTCTCCGTCGATGGACATCTAGCTGCTCCTTGCCAGTTTGATTTGGCGGCTCGAAGCCGTTTACTGGCTGCTTAGAGTCTACTTCATTTTTGAATGCTTGAGAAGAAAAAAAAAGACATTTTGGCTTTGCCTGTATATTGGAGGAAATAAAGATGATTATGAAAGAAATTTCCTTAGAAAATCATAAAGAGAATATAAAACTACGGCATATTATTGAAAGCGAACATTTTAGAACTGTTTATTTCAAGGTAGGGGAAGCTGACGGGCAGGCGAAAGAGCGCTTACGTATTGGACGAGTTATGCTAGAAAAAGGCCTTGATATAAGTATAATTTCTGACTGTACTAAATTAAGCCAAGATAAAATACTAGCAATTACAAATTTAAATGAAAAATAATTTATAATGTATTGTTGAATTAATGAATATATGATATGAGGAAATAAAGATGTCTTTTTATACTTCACAACAAGTAAAGAAAGAATTTATCGAAGAAACACATGAAGAGATTGCAAATATTGTACATAAAATGGATATTGAGCATTATAAAGCCTGTTATTACAGGGAAGGGCAAGCTGAAGGGCAAGCGAAAGAGCGCTTACGTATTGGACGAGCTATGCTAGAAAATGGCCTTGATATAAGCATAATTTCTGAATGTACTAGTTTAACCCAAGAAGAAATACTTTCAATTATTAAATCCAGGTAAAAAATAAATTATTATTTACTTAGATTATGCTTTGATTCTAGTATATTGTATATTTCTTGCATATTAATGTTTAAAACCCGGTTTACTCTATTGTAAACCGGGTTTTAA
>JAITJB010000023.1 GCA_031279155.1 Deltaproteobacteria bacterium
TTTTTTATTAAAAAGCCAGAGGATTTCCGATCTTTTTTTGGTTTTTGCCCATAGCTAGCGAACGATCTTCTTGGGAAATCCCTAAAGAACCACCTTAAACTCAAAAAAATCTCGACCAAGGCTTACTAGACGCCTAAAAATTATAACTGTCAATTTACGCTGACACAAGGGCCAAAATTTTTAAAACATCGCGCGATATTTTGAGGCCCAGATGTTAGAGCTAAAAAGGCCCCGGGGAGATTTAGCCAAGGTTTTAGCCTAATTTTTGCCATGGCTTAGCCATGGCTTAGCCAGGTTAAAATTGGCTTTCTAAAAGTCTATCGAGGCCCAAGATTAATCACCCACAACCTCTGGCCCCCTATCTTAAAGAGTAAACAAATTATGAAACATTTTCCAGGCAAAAATCGCGCCCACCACCCAAACGGTTACCGTTAGCTGACGAGCTTTGCCAATTACGACCTTCATTAGGATGTAGACGAGCCAACCTAAAGCCAAGCCATCCGACACCCGCCAGGTCAAGGCAATGACGATAGCCGTCACAAAGGCCGGAAAGGCCTCGGTTAAATCGTTAAAATCGACCTTGGTGATGGAGTTTAGCATCAACAAGCCCACCACCATGAGAGCCGGCGCCACGGCGGCAAAGGGCACCAACATAAAAAGCGGCGAAACAAAGAGGGCTAAAAAGAAACAACAGGCCACTACTAAGGCCGTAAGACCTGTCCGGCCGCCCGAAGCCACCCCGGCCCCGCTTTCGGCGTAGGTAGTGTTAGGCGAAAGCCCTAAACAGCTGCCGACGACCACGCCTAAGGAGTCGGCCACAAAGGCCCGGCCCATCTTAGGCCGATAGCGGTCGCCATCAGCCCCCATAACGCCAAAGAGCCCCAAGAAACCGGCCAGGCCATCGATTACTTCCATAAAAAGAAGGGTTATAACCAAACCCAAAAAGTCCAAGGAAAATAGCGGCGAAAAATCAAACTTTAAAAAAATCTCGCCCATCGTTGGCGGCAGGCTGACAAAGCCTCCCATAATGACTGAGGTGTCGGTAACCCCTGTTTTTATGCCGATTATGGTCGTAATGATAATGCCAAACAAAATGGCAAAACGGCACTTCAAAGCCAAAAGAATGCCGGTCACCAAAAAGCCCACGACGACCAAGAAAGCCGGACCACTGGTCAGATCGCCTAAGGCCGGCCCATTAGCCGACAAAACGACAAACTTGCTATTTGAGAGCCCGATATAGGCGATCATCAAACCTATGCCAGCTGATACCCCGTATTGGAGGTTTTTGGGGACATCCCGCAAAACCTTGTCCCGAACAGGCGTAACTGACAAGATGACAAAGATTATGCCGGAAACAAGGACGGCCACCAGAGCTTGATTCCAGCTATAGCCCATTTGGACGACGATGACCACAAAAAAGGCGTTTAAGCCCATACCCGGGGCCACGGCAAAGGGCAGGTTGGCCACGAAGGCCATAATGAGGGTGGCTATAATTACGCTAATAGCCGTAGCCGTAAACAGGGCCGTAGCCGACATGCCAGCTTTGGAGAGGATGGCGGGGTTAGCGGCTAAGACGTATATCATGGAGAAAAAAGTGGTTAGGCCGGCGCTGACCTCAACGAATGACGATGTGTTGTGTTGAGCGAGTTTAAACATGATGTCCCTTCTCAATGTGGGTATTAGGCCCAAGAGAGGGAAATAGTTACAAAACGCAACAAGCCCCTCCCCCTGGCCGGGAGAAAGGGGTCTTTACCATCGACCACCTGGGTCAATTTAAGCCCTAAAAGTGGCAACGCCTTTAGGCTTTAAGTTTGATTGGTGTTCTGGCTTGGGGAATAGCCGGTCTATCGCGTCTTCCCGAGATATCATCTCTAAGATATTTTATCTCTAAGCTCTTTCATCTCAGTGATCGGCAGCTAATTGAGCGCTTCTTAGCCGCCTGCGACGACCGTACCCCTCACAGCGGCGGGTCCGCAACGGATTTCAACCGTATTTCCCTTCCAAACTTACCCTTAAATTACTAAAACAAAACTCCCCCGTCAACAAAAGATTTTGAAAGAAAGGGCCAAACTTTCGTCAAAATATAGGCTTAATTTTTTGGCCAAATTCTTTTCTGGCCAATACGTGGCCATAATCGTTGCCAAAATTTCGGGGCTATTTGGCTGCATAAAAAAGCATAAAAAAAGATTGACAAATAAAATTGGCTGCCGTAGAATAACGAAACGTGACGAAATAAAACGTGTAATTTTTTTTGTCAAAAAAAAATTACACGTTTTATGGCTGTAAATTTTATAATTTATAATCCACTTCTGGTTCGGTATCTGCCGTATAACTGCCTAATAAGGGATTACTTCCGCCAGATCCTCGTTCGTTTTCGTCGCCAAAAACAAAATCAAAAGTGACATCTTGGGTTATTGTCAATTTTTGTTTTCTTTCATTTTTTTAATTTCCATAATCGCCCGATAATAATCATGAAATTGACCTACATACTCATGTTTGGGGGGAGAGCTTAATTGGTTATCTAAGAGAGCTAAGAAAGCTAAGAAAGTTAAGAAAGCCAAGAAAGTTAAGAGTAAGAAGTGGGGCAAATGGTCATGAGGGTCAATCCGCTTGTCTATCAAGCAAATTTGTTTCTATTTTGGAGGTCAAGATGAGTCGAAAGGTATTGATTTCAGCCGCTGTAGCGGCCTGGCTAGTCATTTTTTTACCGGTTGGTTATTGTCTAGCCCAATCGGGCAATCTTCAGCGGGTGGTAGTGACCGATAGATTTGAAAAGCTGCCTTTAACCATTGAGGAAAAAGCCCAACCTACGGTCATCCAGCAGTTTGATTCCGTGGATATTGAAAATTCCGCTGCCGAAGTGCTCAGCGATTTTTTAGCTGAAAAAGGCATTGGCGTCTATAAGTCCCCCACCGATCAAGGGCATACCTTAACTACCATCAGGGGTTTTAGAACTGACCACCTCAGTAAAGAATTAGACGGCCGGGTCTTATTTTTAGTTAACGGCCATAGAACTGGTACGGCCAATTCAACCCAGATCCCCTTACTAAACGTTGAGCGGGTTGAGATCCTACGCGGCCCAGAAATGCTTAGATATTCAGGGGCATCCCCTGGCGGCGTTATTAACGTCGTAACCAAAAAAGGCGGTCCCGATAAACTCGACGGCTCCGTGGAAGTAGGTTACGGCAGCGCTGAAACCTTTAAAGCCAAAGGTAAACTAGGCGGCATGGTCAATAATTTTGACTACTCTTTGGGCTATGGATTTTATAAAAAAGGCGACTACAAAGACGGTAACGGCCGCAAGGTCCTTCACACCGGGGTAGCGGCTAACCACTCTTTGATGGCTGAAATCGGCTACTCTTTTAATGACAACCACCGCATTAGTTGGTCCACCTATCTGTACTACGTTGACAAGGCTGAAAGGCCGGCTTACGTCGATC
>JAITJB010000025.1 GCA_031279155.1 Deltaproteobacteria bacterium
CGCATGAAAAACCGGAATACAACCGCCGCTGGCGGCTCGTCGCGCCGCATGATTTAATGAAAATAACGGACAAGGGGGTAAATATCGATGCCGATATATGATAAAGGTACGCTGACCGACCGGGCGCGGCGGCGTGGTTTTCCGGCAGCGGCGTTTGAAAAAATGACCCGGTTGACGGAAATCCTGCGTTTGCCGAAATGAAACGGACGAATTGAGAGAACTTCTGGCGCTGAAGGGCGGCACGGCCATAAACCTGACAATGTTCAACCTGCCCCGGCTTTCCGTAGCGGGCGCGCAGTCCGTGAGCCGTCGCAACAAGTGGGGGCAGTTCGGAGAGAACCTCGGAAGGGTGAAATTCCCGTGGAGCGGTATAGCAAGCCGCCACCTGTTACTATGACAGATAGATTGTCAATGCTGTTTTTACAACATCTGCCGGGCCTGCCATTGGCCTACATACATTGGCCGTATCCCCTTAACTAGGACAATCTCGATATTTTTTTAACTTCCGCATAAACCTAGATTGACTCATCCCTAATTCATTGGCGGCTTTTCGGGTAGACTGATGTTTTTTATGGGCTTTTAAAATCAGCTGCTTTTCAAATTCTTCAACCTCATTTGAGCCGGTGACAGATTCGGTGTTGCCAGAGTCAGCCGGAACTTCGCTCATCATCAAGTCTTCTGGTTCAATACTTTCGGCGTCGGACAGTATCATGGTACGCTCAATGCAGTTTTTTAGTTCCCGGACATTACCTGGCCACGGTAGACTCTTGAGCAGTTGGATGCTGCGGGGAGATAGGGATTTTAAAACCCTATATTCGGCGTTAAGCTTAGCTAAAAAATAATTGGCTATGGCCACGATATCTTCTGGACGCTCCCTTAGAGGCGGTATTCGGATGGGTAAAACCGAAAGTCGAAAAAACAAATCCTTCCGAAAAGCCCCGGCGGCTATTTTTTCTTCCAGATCCTGATTGGTAGCCGCTATCAAGCGAAAATCAACCGGCACCATCTTGGTTCCACCTTAATCGCCTCATTTTTCGTTCTTCTAAAATGCGCAGAAGCTTAGGCTGAAGCGTCAGCGGCAGATCGCCCACTTCATCAAGAAACAAAGTCCCGCCGCTAGCTAGCTCAAATAAGCCCGGTTTTCCGTCACTTTTTGCCCCGGTAAAGGCCCCCTTGACATAGCCGTACAATTCCGATTCCAACAACTCTGACGGCAGAGCGGCACAGTTGATGCTGACCATTGGCCCCTTACGAAAGGGGCCATTTTCGTGGGTATAACGGGCCAGCACATCCTTACCGACGCCCGATTCACCTAGAAATAAAATAGAAACCTTAGATTGGGCCGCCCGATAGGTCAAGTTAAGGGTATTGCGCATAATAGCCGACTGGGCGATGACGGTGTCTTCGTGAGGCAGTTCAGAAAAAGCATTTTTGTTGCGCCACAGCTCCCATTTTTCCTGGCTCAACTTGTTAAGATCCATAGAAATACCAACTATTAGATCTAACTCATTGTTAGCATCAAAAACAGGATTGGCTGTCACCAATAATTCCTTGTTTATTTTAGGCAATCGCTGAATAATACTGGTCGGTTGCTTACTTTCTATTACTAAAAGACCAATAGAAGTTTCAATATAACCCATAGAAACTAATTCATAAAGGGTTTTCCCTACGATATCTGAAGCATTTAGACCATTAATTTGCTCATAAGCCTTATTGACATAAACAAGATATTTCTCTTTGGTGCAAATAAAAATGCCGTTAGGGGAATTGTCCAGCAATGCCAATAAAGAAGAGACGGAGGCACTCCATAGCTTTTCAGCCAACATGGTCCCCTACCCTTTCTTTTCGTTATTCAGTTCCCACGCTTCAGGCATGCGGCTCCCTAAGGCATGCAGCCAACCTTTACGATGAGTTCTAACTGAAGTTAAATAAATACTATTTTCTATGCGATGCTGATTACTCAATATGTTATAGGAAACCGACAAGAAAGTCAAGGTTAAAATGGAGATTTTACGCCACAATTTTTATGACTTTTAGGAAACATATCGGCGACTATCAATTTCCAACCAGCCTGAACCGATCTTAGCTAGTGCCCGCTATTAACATTATTTATCAATAAGAATTTTTCTTACTGATCAACATTAAAAAGTCAAAAATTGACCAGCGATTTACCGTTTCAAAGCCGGATACCGATTTAGGTATCTTGAGTAGGAATGTCAAAAACCGTCAGTGTCAAAAAAAGCAATGCGGCTCCTCTCTAACTAAAACCCCATGGTGGGCAAATAATTCCAGGTCTAGTCACCTTTGGGCTCTAGCCAAAGACCATAAAATTATGGCACAAAAACTGCAATGGAAAAATTCGACTAGCGTAAGGCTTGGGCTCGGCCAAAAAAGCCTTAGTCCTGCAAGCCCATGGAGGTCAGTTATGCCGCTATCTAGAGTATTAATCATCGATCAATACGGTCCGGATTTCACTTTGATATCCAAGGCCTTAAGGCCTTACGGCTGCGCCATAATGTGGACTGAGACCCTTGAAGAAGGGCTCATTTTACTACGGGAAGCTAAACCCGACATAGTCTTGGTCTCAGACCAGCTGCCTGACGGTAGCGAGCCAACAGGCCTTTTAAAGGCCATCCAATCCTATGACCTGGCCACCCAAGTGGTCGTCATGACGGCTACGGCTGATTTTGAAAGAGCTATGGATTACGTGACTTTAGGCATCTTTGCCGTCGTAACCCGGCCCATAGGCGTGGAGCGCTTGCGCACGATAGTTTCTAGAATCGTTGAAAATAGTCGGCTGTTTGAAACCATCACCCAACAAATCACCATGATTGACGATAACAGTAGCGTTTTAGCCATCTACAAAAACTTGGCCGGCCACTTAGAAAGCGGCCCGCTTCTAAAGGCCTTAAGCGAAACAGCCAAAAAAATAACTGGCGCCACAGAGGCTATAACAAACGTCTCCGAAGATATGACCGAAGAGCCCAACATTGAGGCCTTTGACCGGGAAAGCCTCACCATAAACCTTAATTGGATGGGCCGTGAATTAGGGACCCTAAAACTGAGATTTGAAAGCCAAAAAGCTTTAAGGCGCGTAAGTCAAAGCCTTATTGACGAACTTACCTGCGCTGGCTCGATGTTTTTAGGCCAAGCCATCAGGTTTGAAGAGGCCATCAAGATGGCTTCCCGCGACCCTTTGACCGGACTTTGCAACCAAAGAATCTTTATCGAAACTATTGAGCGTGAATTCCGTCAAGCCAGGCGTTATAACTCGCCGCTGAGCCTTTTGACCCTTGATTTAGACAACTTTAAAAATGTCAATGATACCTACGGCCACCAAGTCGGCGATGAGGTCTTAAAATGGTTGGCCAAGGTCATTAAAGGCGTGGTCAGGAGCGGCGACTTGGCCGCCCGGGTCGGCGGGGAAGAATTTGCCATAATCCTTCCTAGGACCAACTTGGAGCAGGCGACCAACCTAGCTCAACGCCTAAAAAATTCTCTCGATTCTACGCCCATTCCCAACCTCTTAGACTTACCTAAACCCACCATTAGCCAAGGGCTAGCAAGTCTAGAGCATTTTCTGGTAAACTCCACTCAAGATCTGATATACTGGGCTGACCAGGCTATGTACCTTGCCAAGCGCGAGGGTCGCAACACTGTCCGCTCCGTCTCTGATCTGCCGAGTAAAACCAACTTCCAGGATGTCCAGTATGCCTTCCAGTGAAGAAAGACGTAAGGGCTTGAGGGCCACCTTGCCAGCCCAAATGCTGTTTAATGTTCTTGATAAACCGACTGATTACATTAGGGGTCAAGATTCTACCGTTAAACGCTTAGCCGCTATGGACGCTGAGCCCTTGCCGCAGCTGACGAGCGCCTCGCAGATCTTATTGAGCCGCATTGATCGCAAGCTATCGCTTATTCTGAGCATCTTAGCTGAGACCAGTACGCGTAAGAACTACATGAACCAAGCCATGGTTCAGGATATCTCCGAATTTGGTCTCAGTTTTGGGCACAATACGGAATATCCTATCGGTACTTACCTGGAGATCGGACTCATCCTACCTTATACCGATGGTAGGCTCATGGACATCATGGGCCGGGTCGTAAGGCAGCTCGACCCCAATGAAAACCTGACCGACGACCCTAACGTCTACGGTTTTGAGTTCACCGATGTCCTTTCAAGCGATCAAAACGAGATCGTCCAGTGGATCTTTACTAAACAGCGCGAGGAGATACGCCGGCGCCGAGAGAGAGGTTAAGAATATTGCGAGGTAACCTACGTATCCTTCATAATTAAAATTTATGCGCCCTTTTTGGCTGGCCAATGAAAAACTTTGTCAGTTCTTCGTCTTCTAGCCTGGCTAGAAATATTAGCCACGCCAAAATCTAATCCCTAGCCCAACTAAACCATTTAACAAGTTATCTAAATTTAGCAAATTCTCTTAGTTTAGTAAGTTCTTTTAATTTAGTAACTTCTCTAGTATTTTCTAGAGCCCCCGCGATATTCTTCTAAATTCCTCTTCTATCCTCTCAATTAGCTTATCATTTACCCACATCACCAAAAAGGCCCTTGGGGCCCCGCTCTTAGAGAGTCAGATAGGCCAAGGCTGGCCTTGGCCTATCTGGCCTTGACAGGCCTTAACTAGCCTTTAATAGCCTTGTCAGGCCTTGACTAGCCTTAACTGACCTTAACTGGCCTATACTGGCCCCAACTGGCCTATCTTAGCCTAGGCCAGGCGACGTCAGGCTACGTCAACCAAGGGGCGAGCATGGCGGCGATCATCTAAGGCGCAGGCTAGTTTTAGTAATTTTTTCTGTCATACTAAGGCCTAAGGCCAGAGCTATTAATTTATTTTCAGGCTATCTTTAACTTATTCTGGTTTCAGTGTAAAATAAAATCAGCCGCCTGCCTACTCGATTTTTTAACTCAGGGGAGCTAAAGTTTTTTTTTGGCTTTAATGTTTAAGCAACAAATATTTATCAAAATTGGTCGCAACACCTAGACCTTTAGGCCTAGGAACATAAAAATATAGGTTAGAGCTCAAAGACCCGACTTATCAAAATAAACCAAAAGGCCAAACAAAAATTCGTTGAGGCTATGCCTAAGCCGCCCCTAAGCCTACATATGTAGCGAGAACCCGCCTTTGGGGGCCTTGGGAGATCTTCTCTTTGTAGCCCGCTAGGAGTCCTAGGCCGCAAGGCCTAGGCAGGAAGTCGATCTTCTCCATTATGAGCGAAACCAACGATAAAATTAACCCGGCCGCCACTCCTCAGGCCAATATCGCCGCCCCACCAGCTGCTCCGGAGGCCTACGATCTAGTTGTCACTCCGCTGGCTGAAAGTAGCGGCCCCATCTCTCTTAACGAGCTCATCTCTCAGATAAGTTCCGGGCTTCAGCTATTTGTGGTGGCCCTAAAAAATAACGGCTTGTACCCCTCAAATTCTCGCATCCGCAAAGAATCATTTATAAGACTCTACACCTGGCTCAACGCCTTCTTAGAAGAGCACGAGACCTTAAGGCTGTTTGTCGATCCCGACATCCTTCTATTCCAGGGCGTGGTTGTCCACCGCGATAACCCCAATGAACCCAACCTAATTTTCCCACTTTTTCGAGATGGCTTGCAATGGCTGGAATTCCACGAGGGCTTAAGCCAAGAAGAGCTGGAGATCTTTTTAGGCCTTTTAAACCGCTATCGAATACTCAGGGAAGATGACGAAGACGATCTGGTAACGGCCATGTGGGGGGCGGACTTTCAGTCAATTAAATACAAAACCGCCAACGAATTTTGGGACATAGATCCCGTTACCGAGATAGCCGCCTTAACGGCTGGCCCGGGCTTGTCGCCTGGCCAGAGTTCGGCTTTTGCCCTTGAGCAAGGCACCCAAGGAGGTCCTGCCGGCATTACCGCCCTCTTTGAGCTAGCCGATAACATATCCTCTGATGACCGCAGATCTCGCCAGGTCATCCCCAACCTCCCGGACCTACAAAAACTCCCCGGCGGCCCTACGACCTTTACGAGAGGCGAGTCTCTTGAAGCCGAAGATCTAAAATTCTTTAGAAGCTTAGAACTCCAAGATAATGACCGCAAGAGCTTAGACGATCTCTTAACCAAAGAGGGCCGGGCCTTAACCTTAATGGAGAGCTTAGAGCCGGTCTTAGATCTACTTTGGCGACTTAGGACTTTGGCCCAATCGCAATATATCCTGGCCTTTATAGCTGAATCAGTTAAGTTTTCCTTGGCCGCCGGAGCCTTTACCGAAACCAAAAATCTCTTGGCCCGCCTATCTCAAATAACCTCCCGGGCCGCCCCCCGCCTCGAGGGGGTGGAAGCCGATTTTTACCGAAGGCTAAGTTCTTACGAGATCTTAAGCGGCCTGGCCCTCTTCAAGCAGTCTTCGACTCACAACTACCAAATCGAAAAAGAAGCCCTAGCCTTAGATGATGTGCTAGCCGTAATCCCGCCCCAAGCTATCAAAGACTTAGCCCAGGTGGCCTCAGAAGCGGCTGAGCCTTGGGTAACGACCCGTTTACTTTACGCTATCGCCGCCCGCCAAGAGTTCGTAACGCCTGAGATAGGAACTTTCATCAACCAAACGCTAAAACCCCATACTCTGTTAGAGCTAATCGATATCCTCAAAGCCGATACCAATCGCCTGAATCTGTTATTAACCATCTGCCAGCATATGACCACGGCCATCAGGGAAGCTGCGGCCGTAACGTTACTAGAGCTCGACCCCAACTTAATCTCCAACCTAAGCTTTTTGTTAACTGAGGGCTCCCCCGGCTTAAGCAGCAAGATCTTCTACCTTTTGGGCCTTAAACGTAGCCCGGTCGTGGAAAAAGCCATCTTAAACTTCTTGCGTTCTACCTATCAAGCCTCGATCATCCGAAGCGACGACGCCATAATAAACGCTTACCGGGCTTTGGGCTTTTCGTCAACCTCTGAAGCGGCAGCCGATTTTTGTACGGAAGTACTAAACAAGAAAAACCTGCGCGCCCTCTTTGGCGAAGGCCCTAATATAGAGCTCATCCATCGCACTGGTAGCGCTCTAGCCCTCATCCTCATGGGCCGTGAAGAACAAGTCGCGCGCTCAGCCAACAGTTTTTTTAAGGCTCTGCGCGTTGCCTCCAGGGGAGCGGAGGACGAAGCGGCTAAGGTCAGACGGCGCATTCCCCAAAGCGACCGGTAAGACTGACTTATTGCTGCCTTAGCTTGCCTTAGCTTAGTTTAGTTTAGTTTAGTTTAGCTAAGCTTAGCTTAGCTTACCTTAGCCCCGTCTTAGCTTATTGACCAATCTTACCTATCATGAAAATTGGAGATGTCGATGGCCGAGAAAGAACCTTCAGATAAACACTCAACTGGCGAGATACTCTTATTTAACCTCTTCCGTCTCATCCAAGTAGTTAAGATCCATCAATCCAACAATAGGCTCTTCGCCGGCATTGTGGCCTTCTTTAGGGACGCTTTAACCAACGTCTGGTCAAGCGGCAGGCCAGCTGCTTTTTCCCTATACCGGGGCCGTTTTTATCTAAACGATGAACGCATAGTCTACACGCCTTCGATGTGGGCGACCTCGGTTAAGATGAGCGAGTTTTTCCAAGAGAGGGGTTTAAACGGCCTAAAATTTGACATCGTCGATGACTTAACTGACGACATGGTCGTCTCCATAGCCGATATCTTAAATAAGTCCAAGCGTTTCCCCGACCCTTACGCCTGGTTAACTCAGCAGCTAACCGATTCTCTTTCATTTGTCATCCCCTCCAAAGACGAGGACAATAAGTCGGTCGGAGGCAATGATAACCAAGCTTCCGAAGGTGGCCGTACAAATATCTACCGCACCGAAGGTCAAGCTGAGATAAATCGCCAAGCACGACAGGTCTACTCCCAGGGCTTAACCGTCTTAAGGGCCATGATTGTCCGCTTAAGTGAAGGTAAGAAAGCCGGCATCCAAAAAGCCAAGCGCGTGGTCCAAGAACTCATAGACCTTATGAAAGATAACTACCGGCTCTACCTGGCTCTGTCAACGGTCCGCGACCAAGGCGATCAGTTATTTACCCATAGCCTAAACGTAGCTGTCCTATCCATGGCTATAGGCCAACGCCTTGGCTACACCAAAGCCGGGCTGGAACATCTGGGCATGGTGGCCCTGTTCCATGACTTTGGTAAAACCCACGACTTTATGTCAGCGGCTGAAAAGCCCGAAGCCCTTGAAGGGCACGATCTGGCCCTCATCCAAAATCACACCCTAGGTAGTATTGCTCGTATTGTTAGGCTTAACGCCAGCCACAGCGTTAAGATGTCGATGCTCCTACCAGTTAACGAGCACCACATGGGACTAGATTTTACCGGTTACCCAAAGACCAAGCGGACTAGACCGCTCTCTTTAAGCGGTAGAATCTTAGCCGTGGCCGACCAATACGACGCCATGACCTCCTGGCGGCCCTGGCGTGAAACGCCCTTAAGCCCGCCCATGGCCATTAAGACCATGGCCAATTCCAAGGGCCAGCAGCTCGATCCATCGCTCTTAAAGCTCTTCATCGAGATCTTAGGGCCTTGGCCGGTGGGCAGTATCTTAGTTTTAAACACCCGGCAGTTAGCCTTAACCGAAGCCTCCCTACCTGGCGAGGGCCCCTACCCTCCAGCTTTCTTACTGGTCAAAAACGCCAACGGCACGGTTAACCGAGGGGAAAATATTGATCTGTCTGGGAAAAACGGTACTAAGCCCTACATCATCGGAACCTTAAGTCCCGTAGCTTACGGGCTCCAAGCGGCTGACTATTTGCTGTAAATTTTTGGCTTCTTATCTATTACATCTTGGCCGCATCTTGGCTATTCTTGTCCGCATCTTGTCCGCCTTTTTGCCACCATCGGACCATCGGCCCGGGCTTTATTTTTAAGTAGCATTGGTGTTATTCTAGGCCTAGTTTTTTTAGGCTGTAAACGCTTCTTCTATGGCCATAAGTACTATGGCCCAAAGTTATTAAAGGCTATCTATAACCCTAAGGCCTAAAACCGGATAGAGCCTTGGGGCTTTTTTCTATCCCGGCGTCAACCGGGAACCATGGGAGGTTAACCGTGGCTACTGCCAAATCTGACAAATCTGTCAAATCTACTAAATCAACCAAACCCGCCAAAGAGACTAAGAAAGAGCAGAAAAAAAATGCTCAAGCTAAGCCTCAAAGTAAGGCCAAGGAGAGCGCCAAGGAAAGCCAGGCTCAGGAAAGTGGGGCCAAGCTCGATCTTTTAAGCTGCTCTGAGTGCGCAACTCGCAACTGTTACCGCAATGACAGTCACTACCCCTCGTTTTGCTTGACCGAAGCTAACGAGCTGGGCGCGAAAGACTCTAAAGAGCTCTACATTGGGGATAACGAGGACGCTAGACTTCTTAAAGCGGCGGGCGAAATAGAAACCGAGTTTTACGGCCGTATGACGAGATTGGAAGAGACCGTAAGCTTAGCCAAGCGCTTGGGAGTTAAGAAACTGGGCATTGCTTCCTGCTTTGCTCTTATAAATGAGTCGAGTGTTTTAGCTAAATGCGTCCGCTCTGCCGGCATCGAGGTTATGACGGCTATTTGCAAAATCGGCTCCATCGATAAAGGCGATTTAGGCGTCCCCGATGAGATGAAGCTTCTGCCTGGCCATAAAGAGGCTAACTGTAACCCGGTCCTCCAAGCCCGCGTCTTAAACGAATGGGGCTCGGAGTTTAACGTCTTAATGGGTCTGTGCGTGGGCCACGACGCCCTCTTTAACCGCTATAGCCAAGCCCCGGTGACCACCTTGGTGGCTAAAGATCGGGTCTTGGGCCATAACCCGGTCCAGGCCATCTATCTGTCCAAGACCTTTTACGCTCGGGTGCTCGATTACTCAAAGTTCCCAAAGTCTAGGCTAGCGAAAAAGTAAGGGCGCTTAAGTTAAGCTCAGTCAAGGCAATCTCAGTCAAGTTAAGCTCAGTCAAGGCAAGAACGCCCCAAAATAAGCTTAGGCTACGACCTCACGCCACGACCTCATGGAGGGACTCAACTACGTATTTTTGATCCTCGTAACTTAAGCCCGGGTATATGGGCAGACAGATCTGCCGGGGCGCCAGCTTCTCTAAGGCCGGAAGAGGGCTTAGTGGATGAGCCAAAAATTGCGGGTGACTGGTCCATAGGGGCTGAAGGTTTCCGGCGGTAGCGTAGACCTCGCCGGCTAAGGCCACGCCAAAATCTTCCCTGAGGCGGGCTTTGATCGCGCCCCGATCCACGCCCTCAGGCAGTATGGCCATGTACTTATAATACGAGGGCTTTAAGCCCTCTTGGGGGATTACGGCCTTAACTGGTCCATTTGAAAGCAAAGCATCGTAGATGGCGGCGGCTTTGCGCCTTTGGGCCAGTATCTCATCGGCCTTGGCCATCATGCGGAGTCCTAAGAGAGCATGTATCTCTGAAGGCCTAAAGTTGAGGCCAAAATTTTGGTGGATGTTGGAGCCCGGCGCATTCTGACCATGCTGGCGCAAAGCCAAAAGTCTTTCGTAGAGTTTGGGATCGCTAGTTGTCACCATGCCGCCTTCGGCGGTGGTTAAGACCTTGGTGGGAAAAAAAGAAAAGGCGCCAGCGAATCCTAAGGATCCGGCTTTTTGGCCGTAAATTTCTGCGCCATGGGCGTGGGCCGCATCCTCAATTAAGGCCGCGCCATGACTTTGGGCTATCTCTTTAATCTTCTCATACGATTTAGAGATAAAGCCGCCCACGTGAACTAAGACCACGGCCTTGGTGTCAGGCCGCATCTTTCTGGCTAGATCGTCAGCATCCATCTGGTAATCATCGATATGGCAATCAACTAAGATTATCTTAGCCCCGCTGGCTATGGCCGCCATGGCCGTAGCCATAAAGGTGTTGGCGGTTATGGCAACCGATCCCCCTTCGACCTCTAGGGCTCTAAAGATCATCTCTAAAGCGGCTGTTCCGTTGGTTGCGCCGCAGGCGTAAGGGGTAGTGATAAACTTAGCAAATTCATCCTCAAACTTTTTAACATTCGGCCCCATGGCCAGTTGGCCAGTTAAAAGCAGGCGCCTTAACTCTTCTGTTATAAAATCTGCGTCATTTTGACCAAATGGAATTTTTAGGATCGGAACCCTTAGCGGTACGGCCATAATAATATCCCTATTTAAAATTTAAAATGCTACCAGGCTAAACGCCAGCAGCCAAAATTATCCCATAAAAAGGCCGGGCCTGGGATTATTTTTTGGGCTTGAAAATGACAGGGGTCATGTTATAATGAATTAGTTTTCTAGGATATGTTTATAAGAATTCATACTATTTTTTAATCATTTAGTTTTTTACGCCTTAAAAAACTTTCTTCTTTCTTTAAGACAAACTAAAGGCCTAGCTTGGCCACTATATAATTTATTATGTGTATCATAGCCCCTTCGATACTCTCGGCCGACAGCGGACGTTTGGCCCAGGAAATCGCCGCCATGGAAGCCGCTGGGGCCGATTGGCTTCACCTGGATATCATGGACGGCCATTTTGTACCCAACATAACCTTCGGGCCCTGGGTCGTTGAAATGGCCAAAAAGACCGCCAAAATCCCCCTAGACGTCCACTTGATGGTTTCAGATCCCCTGACTTACGGCCCTATGTTTGCCAGGGCCGGGGCCGACATCGTGACCATCCACACCGAAGCAACTGTCCATCTCCACCGCGCGCTAACGGCCATCCGGGAGGCCGGGGCCAAACCGGGCCTCGTTTTAAACCCTGCCACCCCGCTTTCGGCAATAGAGTACTCATTAGATCTCGTGGATTTGTTAGTGGTCATGGGCGTAAACCCTGGCTTTAGCGGTCAACCTTTTATCGAGTCCACAACCCAAAAAGTTTCTAATTTAACTAAGTTTCTGCAAAGCCGTAAGCTAAACATTCCCATCGAGGTCGACGGCGGGGTTAACGACCAAAACGCCCCGCACTTAGCTAAAGCCGGGGCCACAGTCTTGGTGAGCGGATCGCATTTATTTAAGTCAAAAGATTACCGCGCAGCCATACTTAACCTCCGTAAACTATGTCAAAACCCTTAAAACAATACTTTTAATATTTATTTTCTAAGGAGATAATCCTAATGGCTACTCAGTGGCCCAATTATACGCCTGAAGAGCTTTTCCAAGTCCAAAAAAATAATATCCAAAAATGGCACGATAATTACTTAGTCATGTTTTCTAGCCAGTGGGGCGGTTTTTCCGCCGATCCCCAACTCTGGAGCGTCCCGGCTGACGATCACATGGTCCACCGGGGGGATGCGGTCTTTGAGTCTTTTAAAGTGGTTGATGGCCGGGCTTATTGCCTGCGTCAGCACTTAGATCGCCTTTTAAATTCTGCCGCCTATTTGGGGCTAAATATGCCGCCAGAGTTCGATAGGGTCGAAGACATCTTAAGGCAAGCTTATAAAATTGGCGGGCAAGAAGATTTTGTAGTGAGGCTTACCGTCTCCCGGGGCCCGGGCAGCTTTTCAGTTAACCCATACGATTCCTATGCCAGCCAACTGTACTTAGTAACCATGAAACTAAAAAGGCCGGCTCCGGAGGTTTACGAGCGCGGCGTAAAAATTGCCACCGCCCCTTTTCCGGCTAAAAGTCAGTATCCGGGCATTAAGACCTGCGACTATCTCCACAATGTCTTAGCTAAAAAATCGGCCATTGACGCAGGGGCCGACTATGTGGTTAGTTTTGATCAAGACGACTATCTAACCGAAGGGGCCACGGAAAATATCGCCGTGGTAACTAATGACGGTCAGCTCTTAGTGCCTTCGTTTTCTAGGATCTTAAAGGGCATTACTCTACTTAGAGTAATGGAACTCGCTACCACCATTAAGCCGCCTCTTTTAAAGAGCGTTAGTAACCGCGATCTTAAGCGCCATGAGATACCTAGCTTATTGTCGGAAGCCTTTTTAACTACCACCTCCTTTGACGTTTTAGCTGTAAACTCCTGGGACGGTCAAATCGTAGGCCAAGGCCGGCCTGGCCCGGTAACCCAAAAACTCGCCCAGCTAATTGATGCTGAGATACATGCCGATGGCCCCCACACCACCTCCCTTAAATGAGGATGAGCCTACCGATAAGATCGTAAGGCCCCATAAAAACCGCGCCAAGCGGCTTATGATGGCCTTAAGCCTGATACTTACCGCAGCTTTTATTTTTGGGATCGTCTTATTTGTCAGATCGAATTTTGACGACTTCAAAGACCTGTGGCGTCAGCCCTTAAATAAGTCATTTCTCTTTTTGTTGCCTCTAGCCTGGGCTCTAATGACCTTTGTCAATAGCGAGCTTATGCGCAAGTGCCTTTACGCCTACGCCCTTAAGCTAACCGTAATCGAGGGCTTAGCTCTTACCATGACGGCTACGGCCTTAAACTATATTATCCCCTTAAAAAGCGGATCTGGCTTAAGGGGGGTGTATTTAACCGTCTGCCGCAAGCTCTCGGTCACCAATTTCGTAGCCGTCTTAGTCTCGGTTTCGGTTATGACTTTAACCGTAGCCTCGCTTTTTGGTTTTTTAGGCTTACTACTTTTGGTTTTAGGCGGCCACGAGGCCAACGGTTTACTTTTAGTCTATTTTGGCGGCACGGCTATTATGGGACTCTTAGCCGTGCTCTTCTTGGGCCGCCTGCCCATAAAGCTACCTAAGCGGCTTGCTACCTTGGCTTTGGGTTGGGATCTGGTCCGCTCAACTGAAGGGCTTTTCTTTTCTTTACTGCGCCTTCAAGTGGGCTATTTTCTTACCTGGGCCCTTTTAAACTGGCTGACCTTAGCCGTCTTTAAGGTTTACCTTAGCCCGGCTGGCATCTTTTTCTACGCGGCTGGTCAAATCCACACCACCTTAGTCAACTTGACCCCGGCCGGCTTAGGGGTGGTGGAAGCTTTTAGCGTCTACGCTGGACGGGTTATCGAATTTACCCCGGCCCAAGCCCTTATGGCCCAAGCCTTAAACCGCCTAACGGCTATGACTTTACTGGCCATCTTCGGGATATGGGGCTGGCTCTACCTAACTAGGCTCATCGCCCTGGAAACTAACGCTAGGCCTTTAAAAGAAGCTAAATCTTTAAAAGAAGCTAAATCCCCATCAAATTAAATAGCGCCGAAATTAAAAAGTCCAAATTACATTTAACGATGATTAAATGAGGTTTAAATGCTAGCCATCATCGATTA
>JAITJB010000084.1 GCA_031279155.1 Deltaproteobacteria bacterium
TTTATTGTTTAAATTTTGGACATCGCCGGTCTGACGCAGTCTATTGACAAAGTAGATAACGATGGCTAGACAGGCCAAAATAATGATCAAATTAGCCAAACGCTTGATGATGGGGGGCTTTTCTTTGGGTTCAGTAGCCTGGCTGAGAATAACCCGGCAGTGGGGGCAGACGCTGGCCGGCGTGACAACCTTTTTGCCGCAGGCCGGGCAGCGGATACTAAACGGGGCTGGACTTGGCGATGATCTGGCGGCCATGATATTTACCTCAATAAAACACTATCAATCAAGTGGGTAATCTTATTATAGCCAAGAAAATCGCGGCCAGATAGCCCCATGAAAGATGAGAGCAAAGCTTTCCCCTAAAATTATAACCGTGGGCCAGGCCAAAATCAACCAAGGCTAGAGCTGAAATTTTTTTAAAACCTGCCTTATGGTCTCATGAGAGACGTGCCGCCCGTCTAAGGTAACAAAAACTCTAGCTAATCTTCTGAGGCTGATACTTGTCGCCCCTCCGGCCTTTTCTTTGGCCGCCAAATCAACCAGCCTGGCCTCGTTTTCGCTGTCGATGGCTTTGGGCCTTCGGTTATGGGGCAAGCTATTTAAAGCGATATGATAACCTCTTTTGACAAAACGCTTTCTAAGTTCGGTAACGCTATGGTGGTTCATGCTGACCATTTCAGCAATCTCGCGGTCTGGCTTTTCCGGCTGACTAGCTAGCAAGAGAGCCTGAGCCCTTTTGCGCTTTTGCATCGGGTATTTTCCTTTGATAATACAACTGAGCTCACAGATCTGCTCGGGGTTTAGCTTAACCAGATATTTTTTCTTCATCTTCCCACCTAAATTAAATAAAAAAAAGGCTTTTCCAAGATAAACTTTCTTGGAAAAGCCTTCGTGACTCAAAATTTTTAATTATTAACTAGATTTTTTCTCCTGAAAAAGCTATACTTCCATAGTAAATTAAATCAATTCAACAACATTAGCCTTAGCCACAGGGATCTAAGTCTGATTAAAAAAATCGCTCGCAATTAAAAAGGCTCTCGTAGCCATGGATCGCACCAATCATATCGCAATTTACCGTTCAAATCAAGCCACAAGTTAAACTCCCGTTAAACACGTTGTTCTTACTTTGGCTAGGCTGAAAAATTGCGGTTGACAGCCGGCCTAGCCTTGTTTATATTTAACTGGCCAAGACTTTTTTTTACAAGTTTTAACCCAACCACTAACCCCTTCTTTTTACTATAAAAAAAATTCAGGCGCCTTTTTTTGGCTAGTACGAAACTAGCCGGGGATAGACACAAAATTAGGTATTAGGTCACGAAGACCGTTTCGGGTTGATTAACCCCGGGACGGTTTTTTTTTGATCTAATGGCCTAGCACACAATTAAAATCTTAGAAAACAATACGTTATATTATCGCATTTAGAGGAAATTTTAGCATGACCTTAGTTGATCGTTTAGAGTTAGAATTTAGGCAAGACCGCAACGCCTTTTTCTACGCCATGCTCTTGGGGCTCTTATTACACGCAAGCGCCATTTTAGCCATGGCCTTGATGCCCGGGGCTTTTGGCGTGGACGAGTTTCAAACCTTAGCCGTCCTCGATTTTTCAGAGTACGATCCTCTAGGCGGTCAAGGCGGCGTGGAGGGCGTCCAGCCCGATGAGGCCATGGTTTTCGAAGAGCCTGAGCCCATCGCTGAAATCGTTGAGCCTGAACCGGAGCCGGAAATTGAGGAGCCCATTCCGATTTTAGAGAGCTTATCGGAAAAAGCCGAAGAAGTCCCCCCACCCCCGCCGCCCCCTGATGAGCCCAGAGCCGAGACTCCTAGGCCCAGGCCTACGCCTAGGCCAACCGCTACCCCAACCGAAGGCTCCGGGACCGGTACGGGACTGGCGGCTGGTTCCGGTGGTCCTGGACCAGGCGGCACTGCCGGCGGCACAGGATTTGGCAACCCCGACGCCGTTAAAGCTTACCAAGCTAGAATTAGACAGAGACTTGAAAGAAACAAAAAATATCCCCCGGCAGCCCAGGTTAAGAGATTGACCGGCGTCTGCACGGTCAGCTTCGTGGTCACTCGCGATGGCACCGTCCACTCACCTAGACTGGTCACCTCCTCTGGCCATCAAGTCTTAGACGACGAGGCCCTGGCCCTCCTGAGGCGAGTC
Organism: Deltaproteobacteria bacterium; assembly: GCA_031279155.1. GTDB lineage: Bacteria > Desulfobacterota > Desulfarculia > Adiutricales > Adiutricaceae > JAISWF01. The sequence goes on from JAITJB010000084.1 coordinate 2,162, forward strand.
TCGCCCTTACCGCCATTTCCGGCGGCCATAGAATCGGCCAGCCTGTCTTTAACCGTCCCGCTGAGATTTTCTTTGAGGTGATAAATACCATTAATTTTCTAAAAAATAAGGAGACTTATTGAGTTAATACTAATAATTTTCTTTCTATTTTTAACTATTGTTTCTTAGGTCTTGGCCCGAATATTGCTAATTATTTTCTTAGGCAACTGGACGAGGCTACTGGTTAGCCTAGAAAATAAATCACCTTGTTGTCAATGCTAAAATTCGATTCTAAGAAGGCCTAACTATGAAAACAATAACAAAAATCATCCTGCCAGCTCTTATCGCCGCTGCCTCAGCTATATTTTTCTCAGGCTGTTACTTCCCCATGGAAGGCTTTGGCCATGCTCTTTGGGGTATTGGCTACCAGCACCATGACCGCTATCAGCCCCGGCCTCGGGAGTATAGAGACAATCGCACGGTAATTATTGAAAATAATTATCACATAGAGCCCGATAACTCCCCGCCTAAGCGCCACCCCGGGCCCACTAAGGTTGTGACGCCTAGCCGTCCGGCGCCCAAGCAGCCTGTGAAAATCGTTAAACCTAACTCTCGCGACCGCGTAAATAGGGATAATTACCAGAAATCTGACTACCGTAAGGATTTTGATCGCCCGAATAATCGCCCAAATCACCCCCCAATCAGGCCTAACCAAGCGACAAGGCCAGATCGAAAACATACGGCGCCCGCCGCTAACCATCAACCAAATACCCCTACGCCTAAAGATAATAATGCTACCAAACAAAAACCTAGTTTTACGCCGCAGCGGCCAAAATTAAACCAAGTAAAAATCACTGTTCCAACTCAGAAAACTGAAACGAGCCAACCAGCGCCCGCTCAAAAGGTTGAAATCCCTAACCGCCGCCTTAGCCCAAAAAATATGTTCAAAAAGTAGTTTCTCTAAAGCTCCCGGACATAGGTTGTTAGTCCGGGAGCTTACTCCCTCCTAAGCCCAGGCCAAAGTAGTTCTTTTTTACCCACCCAATTTGTCAATCTAAGTATTTACTTCCTCCCCGAGAAAAAGGACCGCTAGGACGCAGGCTAGACAGTCAATAAATTTTCTGGCTCTGGCCTTCAAGCCAGCTCTATGCCTTTTGGAAAAAAAATATCTCCCAAGTTAGCCTTTTCTTTAACAAA
>JAITJB010000178.1 GCA_031279155.1 Deltaproteobacteria bacterium
TGGCCGACCTTGTGGGCCTTTCCATTGTCCGCGAATTGGGGACCTTACTTACGGCTATTGTCTTAACTGGCCGCAGCGGCTCAGCCTTTTCAGCCGAGTTGGGCTCAATGAAGACCAACCAGGAGATAGACGCCTTTTTAACTATGGGCTTATCGCCTGCCGCCGATTTGGCTCTCCCAAAGATCATAGCCCTGACCATAGCCACGCCCTTACTAACTATCATAGCCGACTTTACCGGCCTACTCGGCGGTAACATCGTTATGATAAGCTTAGGTCATCCCGTGGGGGCTTTTTGGGTGGAACTATCGAGCCACCTTGATACCTCTGACTTAGCCACCGGGCTTTTTAAATCAGTGGTCTTCGGCTTTGTGGTGGCCATGGTCGGCTGCCAAAGAGGCCTTACGGCTGGAAACGGGCCCGGGGCGGTCGGCGAAGCCACCACCAGCGGCGTGGTTACCAACATCGTCCTTTTAGCCTTTTTAGACAGCCTGTTTGCGGTGTTATTTTATGTCCTCAATTGGTGAGATAGAGGCCAAGGGGGCGGCGATACCGCTTATGGTCAAAGCCCTAAAAGTAGGTTACCCCGGATCTCCGGCCCTATTGGAGAGCATAAGCTTTACAGTTAAAGCCGGCCAGATCATGGGTATCTTAGGTCCCAGCGGCTGCGGCAAAAGCACTCTACTAAGGCATTTGGTCGGTTTAGAGAGAGCCCAATGCGGCGTCATCGAACTATTTGGGGACAATCTGTGGGCCAACGATGGCGCCAACCTCGATCAGATCCGCCGCAAATTTGGGATCATGTATCAAGGCGGAGCCCTCTTCGGTAACCTGAGCTTGATTGAAAACGTCTCGCTGCCCCTTAAAGAATTTACCACCCTAAAGCCTGGGGCCATTGAGACGGCCGCCCGCTTAAAATTGGCCTTAGTGGGTCTCTCAGGTTTTGAGCACAGTCAGCCCGACAGCCTATCGGGAGGCATGCGCAAGAGAGCGGCCATCGCCAGGGCCCTGGCCTTGGAGCCGGGCCTCCTATTTTTAGACGAGCCCTCAGCCGGGTTAGATCCGGTAACTTCAGCCGGGCTCGATCATTTGATTGTCACTTTAGCTCGCAATCTCTCGCTGGCCTTTGTCATTGTCACCCATGAGCTAGGCTCCATCATGGCGACCTTAGATGAGGCCATACTCTTGGATAAAGAAAAAAAGGGTATTATTGATCAAGGCACTCCCGACTACCTAGCCCATAGATCCCCGGTACCTCAGGCAGCCGCCTTCTTTCGCCGGGCCAAACAGGCGTAGGCTATGGGTAATTTTACCAAGCGAGCTTGCCGCCTTATGGCCTTGCGAGCTTACTACCTTACAAACTTGCTACCAAGCGGCCAGGCCACCTTACAGCCTTATGGCTCGGCAATTGTTTGAGGATTTTTGATGAGCAAAAAAACCAACTTCTTTAAAATAGGTTTATTTACCCTGGCCGCCATGGTCTTACTAGCTGCGGCCGTACTTTACTTTGGGCTCAGTTCGGCATTTACGCCGGTCTTAGAGTGCGAGACCTTCTTTGATCACTCTATCCAGGGCCTGTCGGTGGGATCTTCGGTCAACTTCCGGGGTCTGAGGGTCGGCCAGGTGACGGCTATTAACATTGCAGCCGCCGTAACCCCTGAGGGCCAGCATCTGATCCGGGTGGCCTTTTTCTTAAACCCCGAGCTCATCACCGGTCAAGTCGGGGCTTCAGTTGAGGACGCCAGGACCATAATTCTAACGGAGATAGCCAAGAGCCTAAAATGCATTCTCTCCTATCAGGGCGTCTCAGGCCTAGGCTCTTTGGATCTCGACTACCTAGGACACCCTCAGCCCCCAACGCTCATCGCCGGCGCCGACCCACGGAGGCTTACCATCCCAGGGGCTAGGGGCTCGATGCTGGCCATAGGCGAAGCCTTAAACTCGATTTTAAATTCCCTTAAGGCCGTGGACTTTGGCGGCTTAAATCACTCTTTAACCACGGCCTTAAATAGCCTTACCACTTTATCCGGCACTATTAATGATGAGATAAAAGTCATGAGCGAAGCCTTAGTTACCTCCCTAAACGACGTCTCGATTTCGGTGGCCAAGGTCAGCAATCTAGCTTCCAGTATCGGCGATGAGATTATAAAAATTGATCTTGACAAAAACGGCGCAGAACTTTTAGCTTCCCTTAGACAGTTTAAAGAGACCATGGCTCAAGCTGAGACGATGCTACGTATACCTAGGACTACGCTACCGCAAACCATGGAAAACCTAAGGGTTATGAGTGAAAACTTCCGCGATCTCTCCGAAATGGCCAAACGCTACCCGAGCCAGCTATTCTTCGGGCATCCTCCAGAGGAGGTAAAGAAGTGGTGAACGTAAAAACTTTACTTTTAGAACTGGCATTTATCCTAACTTTTTTTACCTTAGCTTCTGGCTGCGGCCTATCAAGACCATATCCTGCCATACGCTCATTTACCTTGGAGGCCGACTTAGGGATCGATCTTTCTGAAAGACAATTAAGTAACAAGCCGCCTCTTCTCCATGTCTTACCGGTCGGGGCGGCTGCCGCCTGCGAGACTAGAAAGCTTGTTTATAAGATAGGCCCCAATGAGCTGAGCGAGGACTTCTACAACGAGTTTACCGGTCTTCCGGCTCGCATGATCGCCGATGAGACAGCTAGGATCTTAGAAGCCCAAGGTTTGTTTTTAACCGAGAGGACCGACACCTTAAAAAACCCTGACTATATCTTGGAGATCTTCTTAAACGCCTTTCACGGTAGCTTTGTCTCTAATCAGTACCTAGCTATTATGGAGGTAAAATTTACCCTCTATAATGTCAAGCGATCGCCTACGGTCATCTTCACTAAGACCTACAAGGTCGAAGAACCCCTGCCCGATAGTGGCGATCGCCCCTCGCAACTAGCCTCTGGTTTGGGCCGAGCCTTAGGTAGGATAATTTATTCCCTCTCAGAGGACGTCAAGGCCTTAGGCAGTGTCCGCTAAACGCTACCGACTAATTGCCGCTATCGTCTTTTTAGCTTTAAGCGGGATTTCTAGAGTCTTGGTCCCTCAGTGGCCGGGCTTTTGGCTGACCTTCTTTTTATTGGGCATGTTGACCCTCCTTTTTTACGGTCAAAAGAGGATTGCTAGCGATCTAAAATCGCTTACTAGCCCTCGTTACCGCCGCCGCCTTAAGATAGCCATTCGCTTTCTTTTGGTCTTAGCTTTAATACTAATAGCCGGGAGCCTTAAACAGCTACCGGTCTTAAGTCCAGGGGCAGCCTCAAGATTTGTTCTACCCGAAGATACTATTAAGTTATTGGGAAAACTGCGATCCCCTGTAACTTTAGAAGCGGCCTTAGGTCCTATGAGTCAAGAAGAGCGAGTTAGGCGCTTACTAGAGCTCTATCAAAAGGCCTCGCCCTTAATATCGACCTCTGTAATTAAAGCTCTCGTTGAAGCAAAAGCTACGTCAAAAGCCTCCGACAGCCTTTTTGAGTTAGCTAAACCTGACTCGATTACCATTACTTCGGGTAATTTTTCGGAAACCATCAACCCCATCACCCGCCAGGGGATAGACGCTAGCTTAAGGCGCCTCATCTCCCCTTATAGGTTAGTGTATAACCTAACGGGCGACGGCGAAAAATCTGTCTTAGATCAAAGCCCCTTAGGCATCAGCCAATGGGCGCAGGCCCTTTCAGAAAGTAAGATCTTCGTAGACGACTGCCTATGGGTTGGATCAAAACTTCCGCCAGAGGCTTTAGCCGCCCATGCCCTCATCTTAGCTGGACCCCGGCGCCCATTGGGCGAAGAGCGGGAAAAAGCTCTTATGGATTACTTAATCAGCGGCGGTAAACTCATAATTTTCCAAGACCCCATGGTCGTGGGCTTTGGGGCCGCCGCCCTTGAGAGCATTGGCTTAAACCTCCCTTGGGGATTAGTTGTCGATCCCACCTCGACCTGGGCCGGCACCGAAGACTTTTTTATCGTCTCGCGCGATTATCCGGCTCACCCGGTGACCTTGGGCTTAGAGCAGCCGGTTATCTGGCCCTTAACCGGCGCGGTAACGGTTACTAGTAAAGCAAATCTCCCGGAAAACCCCCTTGATCCTGTGATTGCGCCGCAAACCGATCCAACTGGCCCCACCGGACACACCTGGGCCGTGGCCCTCTCCTCGCCAGCCGCCTGGCTGGAAACCGACCGAAAGTCTCTAGCTGAGCGCTCACACCGCTATCAAAGCCAAAGCGATCTCCCCGGGCAGCTTGTTTTAGCCTCAGCCACCACCCTTTCCAGCGGAGGGAGGCTGATGCTCTTAGCCGACGCCGATCTGGCCGCCAATAGCTTTATTAACTACGCTGGCAACTTAGCCTTCCTAAATAACGCCATCTTTTGGCTCTTAGGCGCCCAAGACGACCTGGCAACTAGCCAAGCCGTGACCTGGCTAGATTTAACCGATACCAAAGCTAGGCTTCTGTTTTGGCTGCCAACGGTCATCTGGCCGGTTCTCATGATCGTCATATGGTTTATATGGCAATTTAAGCGAAGGCGTAGGGCTTCGAGCTGAGATAAGAGGCTATGAGACTTTGAGGCCGTGGGACTGTAGGACTGTGAAACTGCGAGAGCGCGTGAGTGCAAGGATGCGCGAGTGCGGGAATGAAAGCCTGTGAGTGCGCGCGACTGCAAGGATGCGCGAGTGCGAGAGTGCGTGACAGTGGGGTAATACGGGAATGCCTGGCAATGAAAGCCTGTAACCTAGCCTGCGGCTAATTCATAAAAAAGCCCAAAACCTAGCTAGAAATCATCTATTGCGCCTTGCTCTTGATGGCCGCCTAATTATTGTAACATACCCCGAATATTTAAGAGCTGGGTTATTACGGCTATACACGACTCGATAACTTGGGGATCAAAATGGTGCCCGCTTTCCTGCTCCATGATTTGAACGACCAAGGGCTCATCGAAAGCTTCCTTATACATCCTGCGGT